>NZ_FYDT01000015.1:0-123699 GCF_900187585.1 Pseudomonas sp. Irchel 3E19 | reverse complement strand
GCGTTCGGGCGGGTCTATACATGCCTGGATTGGTTGCACTGAAGCACAACAAAGCAATCATCGCCATGAAGGACCGCTTGAAGGCCAACGGCAAGGCCCCCAAGCAAATCATCTGTGCAGCGATGCGTAAGCTGCTGCATTTCGTCTATGCCGTTCTCAAATCGGGTCAGCCATTTGACCCGAAAATTGCCCTTGCCCGATGAGGGGCAAGACGGTATCTACAGATGCGAGTCGGTTCAGCCGTTTTTCTTGGCCTGTTCGCGGACGCGCTCCTCTTGTGCGCGCGCTTCAGGGGTGAACTCGGCTCCGAAGTCTTCGGCAGAGAATATCTGGCGAATTTCGATATCAGAGTCGGTGCCCGGCATCGGGTTAGGGCAGCGCTTGACCCATTCGATGGCTTCTTCTTTTGATTTCACTTCCCAGATCCAGTAACCCGCTACTAATTCTTTGGTCTCGATGAACGGCCCGTCGGTCACGGTGCGCTTTTCACCCGAGAATCGTACGCGAGCACCCTTGCTGCTGGGCTGCAGGCCATCAGCCGAGACCAGAATGCCGGCCTTGGCCAGTTCTTCGTTGAAATTGCCCATGGCAGTAAGCAGTTCTTCGCTGGGCATGACGCCGGCTTCGGAATCGGCGCTGGCTTTGACAAGGATCATGAATCGCATGGCGGTTACTCCGTGGATTGTGGGGATTCGTTGTTTAGTCGAACGAGCCAGCGGTGAATCGACAGGGATCCTGAATAAAAGACCAGTAACACCACACAATCCAATGTGGGAGCGAGCCCGCTCGCGAATAGGTCGTCACATTCAACATTTATACTGATTGAGCCAGCGCATTCGCGAGCGGGCTCGCTCCCACATGAGGAATTGCGCTGGTTTTGTATACAACTTTTCACGCGGGCACCTAACAATTTCAGTCAGGGCATAGGTTGTCGAACAATTTCGTGGTTAACTTCGGCCCCTGCGTGATTTTCTAAAACAACGTTCAGAAGGACTCAAGTCATGGCTCAAGTCACCCTTAAAGGCAATCCGGTTCAAGTCAACGGCCAGTTGCCACAAGCCGGTTCCAAGGCGCCAGCCTTTTCTCTGGTTGCCGGCAATCTGTCCGACGTCACCCTGAAAGACTTCGCCGGCAAGCGCAAAGTGCTGAACATCTTCCCAAGCGTCGACACCCCGACCTGCGCCACGTCCGTGCGCAAGTTCAACGCTCAGGCCAACGACATCAGCAACACCGTGGTGCTGTGCATCTCGGCTGACCTGCCGTTCGCCCAAGCGCGTTTCTGCGGTGCCGAAGGTCTGGAAAACGTCCAGAACCTGTCGACCCTGCGCGGTGCCGAGTTCATCGAGAACTACGGCGTGGCTATCGCTGATGGCCCGCTGAAAGGCCTGACCGCCCGAGCAGTAGTGGTTCTGGACGAAAACGACAACGTCCTGCACAGCGAACTGGTCAAGGAAATCGCCGAAGAGCCTAATTACGAAGCGGCGCTCGCCGTTCTTAAATAAGCGCTTTTACAATTGTTAACGGCCTGGCCCTGTCCAGGCCGTTTTCATTTGTGTATCAGTGTTTTGCCTCACACCTTGAAACGTAAGTTGAAGGTAAATTGCCGGTAAAGCTGCTTTGCTTAATCCCCATCAGTGCTTATCGTTCAGCCTCCCGTAGAAGAAGCCCACGCGCCCAATGGTTAATCACTCCATGCAATCGTCCCCCCGTCATTCCCGTCGCTGGCTGATCAGCCTGCTGGTCTTGTTGGTTATCGCCGTGCTGTGCTGGAAATTCTGGCCGGCCGGTTCAGCCCACAAGGAGGGCGACGAGAAGGGGGCGGCCGGGCATGCCGGGCGTTCGGGGATGATGCGGCCGGGCTTTGGCGGCGGCACCGGGCCGATTCCAGTACGGGTGGCGCCAGTGGTCACGGGGGACTTCCCGTTGTATTACAAGGCGCTGGGCACCGTCACCGCGCTTAACACCATCAACGTGCGCAGCCGGGTGGGCGGCGAACTGGTCAAGATCAATTTCGAAGAGGGCCAGATGGTCAAGGCCGGCGACCTGCTGGCAGAGATTGATCCGCGTCCGTACCAGAACGCCTTGCTCCAGGCTGAAGGCACCTTGTTGCAGAATCAGGCACAACTGAAAAACGCGCAGGTTGATGTCGAGCGCTATCGCGGCCTGTTCAAGGAAGACAGTATCGCCAAGCAGACACTGGACACCGCTGAAGCACTGGTCGGCCAGTATCTGGGTACCGTGAAAACCAATCAGGCGGCGGTCAACGACGCCAAGCTCAATCTCGAATTCACCAAAATCCGTGCGCCGATCGCCGGTCGTGTCGGCCTGCGCCAGGTCGACGTCGGCAACCTGGTGGCGGCCAACGACACCACGTTCCTGGCAGTGATCACCCAGACGCAACCGATCAGCGTGGCGTTCACCTTGCCGGAAAACAGCCTCGAAACCGTGCTGGCCCGGTATCGCAGTGGCGCCAAACTGCCGGCCGAAGCCTGGGATCGCGGCGATGCCAAACTTCAAGCCACCGGCGTGCTGCAAAGCCTCGATAACCAGATCGACGTGGCCACTGGCACCCTGAAATTCAAGGCCCGTTACGAGAACCGCGATCAGTCGCTGTTCCCTAATCAGTTCGTCAACGTTCATCTGCTGGCCGACACCCTCAAAGGCGTGGTGCTGGCACCGTCTGCGGCCATCCAGTTCGGTACCAATGGCACCTTCGTATATGCGCTGGACGGCGACAAGAAAGTCACCATTCGCCAATTGAAGATCGGCGCCAGTGACGGCGAGAACACGGTGATCACCGAAGGCCTTGCCGCCGGCGACCGTGTGGTGCTCGAAGGCACCGATCGCCTCAAAGAAGGCAGCGAAGTGGAAGTGGTCAACGACAGCAACCAGGTGCCGACCACGCCGACTGAACACCTGCAAGGCAAGTCCGCCGCCACCCCGGCTGACGCCGCTGTCACCGACAAGGCCAAGAAGGGCGCATGAACATTTCGCGGCTGTTCATCCTCCGTCCGGTAGCCACCACCCTGAGCATGCTGGCCATTATTCTGGCCGGCCTGATCGCTTATCGCTTGCTGCCGGTGTCGGCATTGCCGCAGGTCGATTACCCGACCATCCGCGTCATGACCCTGTATCCCGGCGCCAGCCCGGACGTAATGACCAGCGCCGTGACCGCGCCGCTCGAGCGCCAGTTCGGGCAAATGCCGGGCTTGACGCAAATGGCTTCGACCAGCTCCGGCGGCGCCTCGGTGCTGACCTTGCGCTTCAGCCTCGACATCAACATGGACGTCGCCGAACAGCAGGTGCAAGCCGCGATCAACGCCGCGACCAATCTGCTGCCAACCGACTTGCCGGCGCCGCCGATATACAACAAGGTCAACCCGGCGGACACCCCGGTGTTGACCCTGGCGATCACCTCGAAAACCATGCTCCTGCCCAAACTCAATGATCTGGTCGATACGCGCATGGCGCAGAAAATCGCCCAGATCAGCGGCGTCGGCATGGTCAGCATTGCCGGCGGCCAGCGTCAGGCGGTACGGATCAAGGTCAACCCTGAAGCCCTTGCCGCCAACAGCCTGAACCTGTCCGACGTGCGCACCTTGATCAGCGCCTCCAACGTCAACCAGCCCAAAGGTAACTTCGACGGCCCGACCCGGGTGTCGATGCTTGACGCCAACGACCAGCTGACGTCGCCCGAGGACTACGCCAACCTGATCCTTGCCTACAAAAACGGCGCGCCGCTGCGGCTCAAGGATGTCGCGCAAATCGTCGACGGCGCCGAGAACGAGCGTCTGGCGGCGTGGGCCAACATGAATCAGGCGGTGCTGCTGAACATCCAGCGTCAGCCCGGCGCCAACGTGATCGAGGTGGTCGACCGGATCAAAGCGTTGCTGCCGAGCATCACCGACAACCTGCCAGCCGGCCTCGAAGTGACCGTGCTGACCGACCGTACCCAGACCATTCGCGCCTCGGTCACCGACGTTCAGCATGAGCTGCTGATCGCCATCGCCCTGGTGGTGATGGTGACGTTCCTGTTCCTGCGCCGGTTCAGCGCGACGATCATCCCGTCTGTGGCTGTGCCGCTTTCGCTGATCGGCACCTTCGGCGTGATGTACCTCGCCGGTTTTTCGGTCAACAACCTGACCTTGATGGCGCTGACCATTGCCACCGGGTTTGTGGTCGACGATGCCATCGTGATGCTGGAAAACATCGCGCGTTTCATCGAAGAGGGCGACAGCCCCATGCAGGCCGCGCTCAAGGGTGCCAAGCAGATTGGCTTCACCCTGATTTCCCTGACCCTGTCGCTGATCGCCGTGTTGATTCCGCTGCTGTTCATGGCCGATGTGGTCGGGCGGCTGTTCCGTGAGTTCGCCATCACCCTGGCGGTGGCGATCCTGATTTCCCTCGTGGTGTCGCTGACCCTGACGCCGATGATGTGCGCCCGTCTGCTCAAACGCGAACCTGAAGAACACGAACAGGGCCGGTTCTATCGGGCCAGCGGTGCGTGCATCGACTGGATGATTGCCAAATATGGTCGCGGATTGCAGTGGGTGCTCAAGCATCAGCCGCTGACGCTGTTGGTGGCCATCGGCACACTGGCACTCACCGTGTTCCTTTATATGGTGGTGCCGAAGGGCTTCTTTCCGGTGCAGGACACCGGGGTGATCCAGGGCATTTCCGAAGCGCCGCAGTCGATTTCCTTCGCCGCCATGGGCGAGCGCCAGCAGCAACTGGCCAAGGTCATTCTTGAAGACCCGGCGGTGCAAAGCCTGTCTTCCTACATCGGTGTCGATGGCGATAACGCCACGCTCAACAGCGGCCGATTGCTGATCAACCTCAAGCCTCACGGCGAGCGTGATCTCACCGCTACCGAGGTCATTGCGCGTCTGCAACCGCAACTGGACAAACTCGTCGGCATTCGACTGTTCATGCAGCCGGTGCAGGACCTGACCATCGAAGACCGCGTCAGCCGCACCCAGTATCAGTTCAGCATGTCCTCGCCGGACTCCGAGTTGCTGAGCCAGTGGAGTGGTCGACTGGTTGAGGCGCTGGCGCAGCGCCCGGAACTGACCGACGTCGCCAGCGACTTGCAGGACAAGGGCTTGCAGGTCTATCTGGTGATCGACCGTGATGCGGCCTCGCGTTTAGGCGTTTCGGTGGCGAACATCACCGATGCGCTGTACGACGCCTTCGGTCAGCGGCAGATCTCGACCATTTACACTCAGGCCAGCCAGTACCGCGTGGTGCTGCAAGCGCAGGCCGGCGAGAAGATCGGCCCGCAGGCGCTGGATCAGATTCACGTCAAGACCACCGATGGCGCGCAAGTGCGCCTGTCGAGTCTGGCCCATGTCGAGGAGCGTCAGGCGCAACTGGCGATCACCCATATCGGCCAGTTCCCGGCGGTGATGATGTCGTTCAACCTCGCGCCAGGCGTCGCGCTGGGGCATGCGGTGGATGTCATCGAGCAGGTGCAGAAAGACATCGGCATGCCGGTCGGCGTGCAGACCCAGTTCCAGGGCGCCGCCGAAGCGTTCCAGGCTTCGCTGTCGAGCACCTTGCTGCTGATTCTGGCGGCGGTGGTGACCATGTACATCGTGCTCGGCGTGCTGTACGAGAGCTACATTCACCCGATCACCATTCTCTCGACCTTACCGTCTGCGGCGGTGGGCGCCTTGCTGGCGCTGCTGATCAGCGGCAATGACCTGGGCATGATTGCGATCATCGGCATCATTTTGCTGATCGGCATCGTCAAGAAGAACGCGATCATGATGATCGACTTCGCCCTCGACGCCGAACGCAATCAGGGCATGGCGCCGCAAGAAGCGATCTATCAGGCTGCGCTGCTGCGTTTCCGGCCGATCCTGATGACCACGCTGGCCGCGCTGTTCGGCGCGGTGCCGTTGATGCTCGCTACGGGCTCGGGCGCGGAATTGCGCCAGCCGTTGGGTCTGGTGATGGTGGGCGGTTTGCTGGTGAGTCAGGTGCTGACGCTGTTCACTACGCCGGTGATCTACCTGTACTTCGATCGCCTCGGTCGGCGCTTTGGCAAGACCAATGCTGACACTGAAGAGGTGGCGGTATGACTGTCCGGACACATTCCCCTTGTGGGAGCGGGCTTGCTCGCGAAAGCTGCGTGTCAGCCGCTACACATGTTGGATGTGACGGCCTCTTCGCGAGCAGGCTCGCTCCCACAGTGGAGCGGTGTGATGTTGGGGACTGCGTTCGATGAATCTGTCGGGTCCCTTCATCAAGCGCCCGGTCGCAACCATGCTCCTGAGCCTGGCGATCATGCTGCTGGGCGGTGTCAGCTTCGGCCTGTTGCCGGTGTCGCCACTGCCGCAAATGGACTTCCCGGTGATCGTCGTGCAGGCGAGTCTGCCCGGTGCCAGTCCGGAGGTCATGGCGTCCACCGTGGCCACGCCGCTGGAGCGCTCGTTCGGCGCGATTGCCGGCGTCAACACCATGAGCAGCCGTTCCAGTCAGGGCTCGACCCGAGTCATTTTGCAGTTCGACCTCGACCGTGACATCAACGGCGCGGCGCGGGAAGTGCAAGCGGCGATCAACGCCTCACGTAATTTGCTGCCGAGCGGGATGCGCAGCATGCCGACCTACAAGAAGGTCAACCCGTCGCAGGCGCCGATCATGGTGCTGTCGCTGACTTCGGATGTGCTGGAAAAAGGTCAGCTCTACGATCTGGCCTCGACCATCCTCTCCCAGAGCCTGTCGCAGGTTCAGGGCGTAGGTGAGGTGCAGATTGGTGGTAGCTCGCTGCCGGCCGTGCGCATCGAGCTCGAACCGCAGGCACTCAACCAATACGGCGTGGCCCTCGACGATGTGCGCAAGACCATCGCCGATGCCAACGTGCGCCGGCCCAAGGGTTCGGTCGAGGATGGTCAGCGCCTGTGGCAGATCCAGGCCAACGACCAACTGGAAAAAGCCAAGGATTACGAATCGCTGATCATCCATTACGCCGACGGGGCTGCGTTGCGCCTGAAGGACGTGGCCAAGGTCAGCGACGGCGTCGAAGATCGCTACAACAGCGGTTTCTTCAACGACGATGCGGCGGTGTTGCTGGTGATCAACCGTCAGGCCGGTGCCAACATCATCGAGACGGTCAACGAAATCAAGGCGCAGTTGCCCGCGCTGCAAGCGGTGCTGCCGGCCAGCGTGAAGCTGAATCTGGCGATGGATCGCTCGCCAGTGATCAAGGCAACGCTGCATGAAGCAGAGATGACCCTGTTGATCGCCGTCGCCCTGGTGATTCTGGTGGTGTTCCTGTTCCTCGGTAACTTCCGCGCCTCGCTCATTCCGACATTGGCGGTGCCGGTATCGCTGGTCGGCACCTTCGCCGTCATGTACCTCTACGGCTTCTCGCTGAACAACCTGTCGCTGATGGCGCTGATTCTCGCCACCGGGCTGGTGGTGGATGACGCGATCGTGGTGCTGGAAAACATTTCCCGGCACATCGACGAAGGCGTCAAACCGATGCAGGCCGCGTATCTCGGGGCCAAGGAAGTCGGGTTCACCTTGCTGTCGATGAACGTGTCGCTGGTCGCCGTATTTCTGTCGATCCTGTTCATGGGCGGCATTGTCGAGAGCCTGTTCCGCGAGTTTTCCATCACCCTGGCGGCGGCCATCGTGGTCTCTCTGGTGGTGTCGCTGACCCTGACACCGATGCTTTGCGCTCGCTGGCTCAAACCGCACACGCCGGGTCAGGAAAACCGCCTGCAACGCTGGAGCCGCAAGAGCAACGACTGGATGGTCGACAAGTACGCGACCAGCCTCGACTGGGTGTTGCGTCACCGCCGCCTGACGTTGCTCAGCCTGTTGATCACCGTCGGCGTCAACGTCGCGCTCTACGTGGTGGTACCGAAAACCTTCATGCCGCAACAGGACACCGGCCAGTTGATCGGTTTTGTGCGCGGGGACGACGGGCTGTCGTTCAGCGTGATGCAGCCGAAAATGGAAACCTTCCGCTGTGCCGTGCTCAAGGACGAAGCGGTGGAGAGTGTCGCCGGGTTCATCGGTGGCTCCAACGGCACCAACAACGCCTTCATGCTGGTGCGCTTGAAGCCGATCAAGGACCGCCAGATGTCGGCGCAAAAAGTCATCGAGCGTCTGCGCAAGGAAATGCCCAAGGTGCCCGGTGCGCAACTGATGCTCATGGCCGATCAGGACCTGCAATTCGGCGGTGGCCGTGAGCAGACCACGTCGCAATACAGCTACATCCTGCAAAGCGGCGATCTGGGTGAGTTGCGCGAGTGGTATCCGAAAGTGGTCGCTGCGCTGCGAGCCTTGCCCGAGCTGACGGCTATCGATGCCCGTGAAGGCAAGGGCGCGCAGCAGGTGACGCTGATTGTCGACCGTGATCAGGCTAAACGCCTGGGCGTGGACATGAATATGGTCACGGCGGTGCTGAATAACGCTTACAGCCAGCGGCAGATTTCAACGATCTACGACAGCCTCAACCAGTATCAAGTGGTGATGGAGGTCAATCAGAAATACGCTCAGGACCCGATTACGCTGAAGCAGGTTCAGGTGATCACGGCCGACGGTGCGCGGATACCGCTGTCGACCATCGCGCACTACGAGAGCAGTCTGGAAGACGACCGCGTCAGCCACGAAGGCCAGTTCGCGTCCGAGGACATTTCCTTCGACATGGCCGAAGGCGTGACCGTGGAGCAGGGCAGTGCGGCTATCGAGCGGGCCATCGCCAAACTCGGCCTGCCGGAAGACGTGATCGCGAAAATGGCCGGTACCGCCGACGCTTTCGCCGCCACCCAGAAGAGCCAGCCGTTCATGATTCTCGGGGCGTTGCTGGCAGTGTATCTGGTGCTGGGTGTGCTGTATGAAAGCTACATTCATCCGCTGACGATTCTGTCGACCTTGCCCTCGGCCGGGGTCGGCGCGTTGCTGTCGATCTACGCGCTGGGTGGCGAGTTCAGCCTGATCTCGCTGCTCGGGCTGTTCCTGCTGATCGGTGTGGTGAAGAAAAACGCGATCCTGATGATCGACCTCGCGCTGCAACTGGAACGCCACCAGGGCATGACACCACTGGAATCGATCCGCAGTGCTTGCCTGCAACGCCTGCGACCGATTCTGATGACCACCCTGGCGGCGATCCTCGGTGCCTTGCCGTTGCTGCTCGGCCGCGCCGAAGGCGCGGAAATGCGCCAGCCATTGGGCCTGACCATCATTGGCGGGCTGATCTTCAGCCAGGTGCTGACCCTTTACACCACGCCTGTGGTTTACCTCTATCTCGACAAGCTGCGCCATCGGTTCAACAAATGGCGTGGCGTGCGTACTGACGCCGCTCTGGAAACTCCGCTATGACTGACCGTTCGCTTATCCAACTGGCCACTGTTCGCGGCTCGCGTCTGTTGAGCCTGTCACTGTGCGTGGCGATGCTCAGTGCCTGCGCCGTCGGCCCGGACTACCAGCGCCCGCAGACAGCCGAAATCGCCCAATACAAGGAAGCCGAAGGCTGGCGTCAGGCCAACCCGAGCGACTCGCTGGCCCGTGGCGCCTGGTGGGAGTTGTACGGCGATCAGCAGCTCAACGGCCTGATCGAGAAACTCAACAACGCCAACCAGACGGTCGCGCAATCGGAAGCGCAGTACCGTCAGGCACAAGCCTTGGTGCGCAGTGCGCGCGGCGCGTTCTACCCCAGCGTCGACCTGAGCCTGGGCAAGACCCGCTCCAGCCAGGGCACCGGCAGCAGCAGTTCGAGCCTGAGCAGCTCCTCCAGCGGCATTCGCGATACGTACAACGCGCAACTGGGCGTGAGTTGGGAAGCCGATATCTGGGGCAAGTTGCGTCGCGGACTTGAAGCCAATCAAGCCAGTGCCCAGGCAAGCTTTGCCGATCTGGCGGCGATGCGTCTGAGTCAGCAGTCGGAACTGGTGCAGAACTACCTGCAACTGCGAGTGATCGATCAGCAGAAACGTCTGCTCGAAGCCACAGTCGCGGCATATGAACGCTCATTGAAAATGACCCAGAACCAGTACCGCGCGGGCGTCTCCGGGCGTGATGCAGTGGCGCAGGCGCAGACACAACTGAAAAGCACCCAGGCCGATCTCGTCGATCTGATCTGGCAGCGCGCGCAGTTCGAGAACGCCATTGCCGTGCTGACCGGGCAAGCGCCGGCCAATTTCAACATCGCTGAAATCCAGACCATTCCGAAGCTGCCGCAAGTGCCGTTGAGCCTGCCGTCGCAACTGCTGGAGCGCCGTCCGGACATCGCCTCGGCAGAACGTTCGGTCATCGCCGCCAACGCCAACATTGGTGTGGCGAAGGCGGCGTACTACCCGGACCTGACCCTGAGCCTCAGCGGCGGTTACAGCAGCAGTACTTCAAATGACCTGATCAGTCTGCCGAACCGCTTCTGGTCGGTCGGGCCAAAACTCAACCTGCCGCTGTTCGATGGCGGTATACGCTCGGCAGAGGTTGACCGTAATGAAGCGCTGTACGACCAGACAGTGGCCAAGTACCGACAGACCGTGCTCGACGGATTCCGCGAAGTGGAAAACTATCTGGTGCAGTTGAAGGTGTACGAAGACGAAGCGGCGGTGCGCCAGGAAGCCCTGGACGCAGCGCGTGACTCCTTGCGCCTGACGGAAAACCAGTACAAGGCCGGGTTGATAGCCTATATCGACGTGGTCGTGGTGCAAGCCACGGCGCTGAGTAACGAGCGCAGTGTGCTGAATGTCTTGCAAAGCCGCTTGATCGCCAGCGTCCAGCTCATCGCGGCGTTGGGTGGCGGTTGGGATGGCCAGCTCGACACGACTGATGCCAACTGAACCATAACCTTCGGTAACACTGTAGGAGCTGCCGCAGGCTGCGATCTTTTGATCTTGATGTTCAGCAGACAAGATCAAAAGATCGCAGCCTGCGGCAGCTCCTACAGGGAGTCAATTGATCGTCCCACGCAGAGCGCGGGAATGATCAGGATCAAAAGATCAGGGAGTTAATCGATCTTTGGGGTGGGCTCTGAAAGGCGGGCCAGAGCCATTCAGGACGATCGAACAAGCGTTTCATCGGGATGATGGCAAATTGATCACTTAGTCAGTGCGTTCTTCTGCGCAATCAGTACAATCGCCGCTTTTGCCCGACCGAGAATGGACGCAGTCCGGATTGGGTAGTCACGAGAATCCCCATGCTCATCGGTAGTTATTCCTCCACCCTGGTTTTCATTTCGCTGTGCGTCGCGATCCTGGCGTCGTACACCGCTCTCGACCTCACCGGGCGCATCGCCACGGCAAGGGGCCGCGCGGTGCATTTCTGGACGGCCGGTGGCGGGTTTGCGATGGGTATTGGTGTCTGGTCGATGCACTTCATCGGCATGCTCGCCTTCAAACTGCCGATCGACCTCGGTTACGACATCACCCTCACGGCGCTTTCGCTGCTGATCGCGCTGCTGTCCTGTGGGTTTGCCCTGTGGCTGGTCAGTCAGCCAAAACTGCCAATCCTGCAATTGGCGTTTGGCGCACTGATCATGGGCGCCGGCATCAGTGCCATGCATTACACCGGCATGGCGGCAATGCGCATGACCCCCGGTATAGATTACGACCCCACACTGTTCAGCGCCTCATTGCTGATTGCGGTCGGCGCCTCTGCGGCGGCACTGTGGATCGCTTTCCGCCTGCGCCAGCATTCGCCTTACGTGCGTCTGATTCGCGCCGGTGCAGCAGTGATCATGGGCATTGCCATCGTCGGCATGCATTACACCGGGATGGCCGCCGCGCAATTTCCTGACGGCAGTTTCTGCGGCGCTACGCTCAATGGCCTGAAGGGCAACGGCCTCGACAGTCTGGTGCTGATCACCACACTGGCGGTGTTGTCGATTGCTTTGCTGACCTCGATCCTCGACGCGCGACTTGAAGCGCGCACAGCGGATCTGGCGCACTCGTTGACCGTGGCCAATCGCGAACTCACGCAACTGGCCCTGCACGACCCGCTGACCGGTCTGCCCAACCGCATGTTGCTGGATGACCGGATCAATCAGGCGATGAAAAAGGTCAATGAGCAGGGCGGCTGCTTTGCGTTGATGTTCATCGATCTGGACGGCTTCAAACCGGTCAATGACGCCTTCGGCCATCACATGGGCGATCAACTGTTACGCGAGGTCGGCGTGCGTCTGCGCGATGACTTGCGCAGCCTCGACACGCTGGCGCGGATCGGTGGCGATGAGTTTGTCTTGCTGGTGCGCCTGACCGAGCCCGATGACGCCTTGGGGCTGGCCGCACGACAGGTCAGCCTGATCGGGCAAGCGTTTCGCGTGGCTGAACATGATTTGCAGATATCGGCGAGCGTCGGCATCGCCCTGTACCCGGGCAATGGTCAGAGCCCCCAGGAACTGCTGATGAACGCCGACGCCGCGATGTATCACGCCAAGGGTGGCGGCAAGAACGGTTACAGTTTCTTTGACGCGTCGATGAACACCAACGCACGCAAACAGTTGCAGCTGTTGCAGGACTTGCGCGCAGCCCTGGAACACAGCCAGTTCAGTCTGTATTACCAGCCCAAGTTCGACGCCGCCAGTCGTCGCCCGGTTGGCGCCGAAGCGCTGCTGCGCTGGCAACATCCGGTTCACGGCATGCTGATGCCAGACAAATTCATCGATTTGGCGGAGAAAACCGGCCTGATCATCCCGATCGGTGAATGGGTGCTCAACGAAGCCTGCCGGCAGATGCGCGAATGGTATGTACTGGGTTATACCGACTGGCGCATCGCGGTGAACCTGTCGGCGTTGCAGTTCTGCCATACCGGGCTGGTGCGAAGCGTGGCCAAAGCGCTGGCCACGCATCATTTGCCGGCCAACAGCCTGACCCTGGAAATCACCGAAACCACGGCGATGAGCGACGCCGACGCGAGCATGACGGTATTGCAGGAGTTGTCGGACATGGGCGTCGACCTGTCGATCGACGACTTCGGCACCGGTTACTCAAGCCTCATGTACCTCAAGCGTTTGCCAGCCAATGAGCTGAAAATCGACCGTGGCTTCGTGCGTGATCTGGAGCATGACACTGATGATGCGGCGATTGTCTCGGCGATTGTTGCACTGGGCCAGACATTGGGTTTGCGGATTGTGGCGGAAGGTGTGGAGACCGGCTCGCAGCAGGATTTCCTCACGCAGCTGGGTTGTGATGCGTTGCAAGGGTATCTGCTGGGCCATCCGATGCCGGCGGATACGTTCATGCAGGGCATTGTACGGGGCGAGAAGCTGACGACAGTCTGATAGACCGCGTCAGCGTTCTTCGCGAGCAGGCTCGCTCCCACAGGGGGCTGCGTTGTGCACAGATCCAGTGTGGGAGCGGGCCTGCTCGCGAAGGCGTCCGGCCGGACGAAACACACCTCATGCAAAACCCGTCAATGGCGGTTATTCTTCCCCCCGACTGTTACGTGTGCATTTGGGGGAAAGGCCAGCATGGATAAAGTCATTGTGATCACCGGCGGCGGGCGCGGAATTGGCGCCGCTACGGCGTTATTGGCTGCCGGGCAAGGCTATCGGATCTGCATCAACTATCAGTCGGATGAACAGGCCGCGCAAAGCGTGCTGGAGCAAGTTCGTGCGTTGGGCGCGCAAGCCATTGCGGTGCGTGCCGACGTCAGTATCGAAGACGAAGTGATCGCGCTGTTTCAGCGGGTTGACGCCGAGTTGGGTCGGGTCACTGCGCTGGTCAATAACGCCGGCACCGTCGGGCAAAAGTCGCGGGTCGACGAAATGTCTGAATTTCGCATCCTCAAAACCATGAAAACCAATGTCCTGGCGCCGATCCTCTGCGCCAAGCACGCGATCCTGCGCATGTCGCCCAAGCACGGCGGGCAGGGCGGCAGTATTGTCAATGTGTCGTCGGTGGCATCACGCCTGGGTTCGCCGAATGAGTACGTTGATTACGCGGCATCCAAAGGTGCGCTCGACTCGTTCACCATCGGCTTGTCCAAGGAAGTGGCGGGCGAGGGGATTCGTGTCAATGCGGTACGCCCGGGTTACATCTATACCGATTTCCATGCCCTGAGCGGCGATCCGGATCGGGTCAGCAAACTTGAGTCGGCGATTCCGATGGCCCGTGGCGGGCGCCCGGATGAGGTGGCTGAGGCGATTGTCTGGTTGTTGTCGGACAAGGCTTCGTATGCCACCGGGACATTTGTTGATCTGGGGGGCGGGCGCTGAGCTTCAAAAGCTGTGTTGCCTGACCCGACCCCTTCGCGAGCAGGCTCGCTCCCACATTTGGAATGCATTTCCTGTGGGAGCGAGCCTGCTCGCGAAAGCAATAGTCAAGGCGACATCGCACTTCAGAACGAGCGCACAATCCGCCCCAACGTCTCCATGGCCTTTTCCGAATCCTCGGTCCACGGGCTGCCGTAGTTCAACCGGATGCAGTTGCGAAAGCGCTGGGTCGGCGAAAAGATCGGCCCCGGCGCAATGCTGATGCCTTGGGCCAGCGCCATCTGAAACAACTTCAATGAATCCATCTGCGGCGGCAGTTCCAGCCAGAGGAAGTAACCGCCGGCCGGTTGGCTGACCCGCGTCTGCGCCGGAAAGTAACGGGCAATCGCCGCGAGCATCGCACTCTGTTGCTCTTCCAGCGCATAACGCAGTTTGCGCAGGTGCCGGTCGTAGCCGCCATGTTGCAAATAGTCGGCAATCGCGGCTTGCGCCGGCATCGAGGCGCACAGCGAGGTCATGAGTTTCAGCCGTTCGATTTTCTGCGCGTAACGCCCGGCGGCGACCCAGCCGATGCGGTAGCCGGGGGCGAGGCTCTTGGCGAACGAGCCGCAATGCATCACCAACCCTTCGGTGTCGAAGGCCTTGGCCGGTTTCGGCGCCTGCTGACCGTAATAGAGTTCTGCGTAGACGTCATCCTCGATCAACGGCACCTGATGGAGACGCAGCAGTTCGACCAGCTCCTGTTTTTTCGCTTCAGGCATGGTCGCGCCCATCGGGTTCTGGAAACTGGTCATGCACCAGCAGGCTTTGATCGGGTGACGCTCAAGTGTCTGCGCGAGCACACCGAGGTCGATGCCGTCACGCGGGTGTACGGGGATTTCCACGGCTTTGAGTTTCAGCCGTTCCAATACTTGCAGGCTGGCGTAGAACGCCGGCGCCTCGATGGCCACCAGATCGCCCGGTTCGGTTACCGCTTGCAGGCACAGGTTCAGCGCTTCGAGGGCGCCGTTGGTGATCAGCAGTTCTTCCATCGGCAGCATCAATCCGCCGACCATATAGCGCAGGGCGATTTGCCGGCGCAGTTGCGGATTACCCGGCGACATGTCGGTGACGACCATGCGCGGATCCATCTCCCGTGCGGCGCTGGCCAGCGAGCGCGACAGGCGTTGCAACGGGAACAGCGTCGGGCTGGGGAAGGCCGAGCCGAACGGTACGGTGCTCGGGTCCTTGATTGATTCCAGCACCGAGAACACCA
The DNA here is from genome assembly GCF_900187585.1 of Pseudomonas sp. Irchel 3E19. NCBI lineage: Bacteria > Pseudomonadati > Pseudomonadota > Gammaproteobacteria > Pseudomonadales > Pseudomonadaceae > Pseudomonas > Pseudomonas sp. Irchel 3E19. The sequence continues at coordinate 108,274 of NZ_FYDT01000015.1, read as the reverse complement.
GTTCGCTGACGTCGACTTCAGTGGAATCGTTGACGTGGCTGCTGATCACCGGCTCCGAGAACGGGCTTGGCGCGTGGGAGTTGACGAAATAGCCGGAGCGCGGGCGGGCGCGGATCAGGCCACGGCGTTCGAGCAGGTAGTAAGCCTGGAACACCGTGGACGGGCTGACGCCGTAGGTCTGGCTGGCATAACGCACCGAGGGCACGCGCTGGCCGGGGCCGAGGACGCCGGAGCGGATCAGTTCAGCGATGTCGTCGGCGAATTTTTCGTAGCGTTTCATCTTGGGTCCGGTTTGATTTCATTCGGGAAGACCGCGTCGCCTTCATTCGCGAGCAGGCTCGCTCCCACATGGGTTTTGTGAACACTGCAGATCCAGTGTGGGAGCGAGCCTGCTCGCGAATGGCTGCGCCGCAGTCTAACGGCTCAGCGATTCATCGGCGCCACAAACCTGCTCTTCGCCACGCTGTAAACCTCAGGCTCATCGCTGTCGGCAATCTTGAAACTCAAGGTCTGCGAGCTGCTGCTCGGCCGATCCGTGGTCATCGCCACCGACACCGGCACATCGACAATCTCGCCCGGCGCCAGGCTCAGTTCGGTTTTGCCTTGCAGCTGGAAGCCATCGCCGTCGACCAGGCTCAGATGGTAATCCTGGCGCTGCTGGGTTTTGTTGATGACCTTAAGGGTGTAGATGTTTTCGATCTGGCCCTGACCGTTTTCGCGGAACAGCCCGCGATCCTTGGTCACGTCCAGCGATACCATCGGCCGCTCGACCAAGGCCAATGCCAGTGCACCGATCATCACCAGCAGCACCGCGACGTAACCGATCAGCCGTGGCCGCAGCAGATGCGTCTTGCCGCCCTGCAATTCGCGTTCGGAACTGTAGCGGATCAGCCCGCGTGGGTAGTTCATCTTGTCCATGATCGAGTCACAGGCGTCGATGCACGCCGCGCAACCGATGCACTCCATCTGCAAACCGTCGCGGATGTCGATGCCGGTCGGGCAGACCTGCACGCACAGCTGGCAGTCGATGCAGTCGCCGAGGCCGGCTTCTTTCGGGCTGACGTCACGTTTGCGCGGGCCACGGTTTTCACCGCGAGCCACGTCGTAGGAAATCGCCAGGGTGTCCTTGTCGAACATCACGCTCTGGAACCGCGCATAGGGGCACATGTGCATGCACACCGCTTCGCGCAGCCAACCGGCGTTGATGTAAGTGGCGGCGGTGAAGAACAGCACCCAGAACAGACTGACACCGCCGATTTGCAAGGTCAGCAGTTCTTCGGCCAGTGGTCGGATCGGCGTGAAGTAGCCGACGAAGGTCAGGCCGGTCATCACGCTGATCGCCAGCCACAGCGTGTGCTTGGCTGCACGCCGCGCCAGTTTGTTCAGGCCCCACGGCGCCGCTTGCAGTTTGATCCGCTGGTTACGCTCGCCCTCGGTGATTTTCTCGCACCACATGAAGATCCACGTCCACGAGCTCTGCGGGCAGGTGTAACCGCACCAGACTCGGCCGGCGAACACGGTAATGGCAAACAGGCCGAACGCGGCAATGATCAGCAGGGCCGAGAGCAGGATGAAATCCTGCGGCCAGAAGGTCGCGCCAAAGATGTGGAATTTACTTTCCGACAAGTCCCACAACACCGCCTGGCGACCGCCCCAGTTCAACCACACCGTGCCGAAAAACAGCAAAAACAGACACCCCGCGCCGCTTATACGCAGGTTGCGGAACAGGCCGGTGAAACTGCGGGTGTGGATCTGGTTGTCGCTGGATTTGGCCGTCGCCTTCATTGGGCGTGCGGGCACCTTCTTTATGTGAGGCGCTATTGTCGGCGTTGCTTCTACGGTTCGGACGGGGATTTGTTCGCTCATGGTCAGTCGCTCATCAGCCTCCATCAGGCCGATGCACTATGAGCGCCGATCTGTTTGCATAACAGACTCAGCTATTTCAATAAAAAGCGTATCAGATGGTCTTTGACGCAGGCCCTGCGACAACTTGAAGCAGCCCGCAGACAAAGGCGCAAACGCCTATCCCAGACGTTTGCGCGGGGTGTTGATCAGGGTCAGTCAAATCACCGAATCACTCTCGTCGGCTTTCAGGTGTTTGCGACCGTCCCTGGCGCCGGCAACCGTCAGCGCGTCGGCTTCTGCTTCGGTGATGTAAACGCGCCGGGCTTCAATCTCAACGAATGACATGGCTTTATCGCTATCTGTCTTGACCTCCAGGGTGTCGCAGATACGAATTTCTTCGCCATTCTCCACGGTGAAAAAACACACTTTGCTCTCAGGATTGGATTCATCGATTCGCAGGGCCATGGGGTTGTCCTTTTTTCACGGGGGTATGGAAGGTTAGGGCGCAGGCTTCGCCAATCGTTCTGCGCAACTGATTAATGGTCGCCGCTGTCCATCCTTTATCGACCCCTTTAAAGGACAGCAGGATGAACGCGTGGTGGCATGAAGTGTGGGTGACCCTGCAAGCGGAATTCGCCGACATCGGCGATGCCTCGCAACTGACGCGGATCACCGTACGCCTGCTCATGGCGGCGGTGCTGGGCGGGATTCTGGGATTTGAGCGCGAGCACAAGGGCAAGGCTGCCGGGGTCCGCACGCATATGTTGGTGGCGCTGGGCGCGGCGCTGTTTGTGCTGGTGCCGCAAACCTCGGGGGCCGAATCCGACGCCATGAGCCGGGTGTTGCAGGGAGTGATTGCCGGGATCGGTTTTCTCGGCGCCGGTACGATCCTGAAGAACAAGGAAGGCGATGAAGGCCACGTCAAAGGCCTGACCACCGCTGCCGGGCTGTGGATGACGGCGGCGATTGGTGTGGCGGCGGGGTTGGGCAGGGAAGCAACGGCGCTGCTCAGTACCGTTCTGGCGCTGGGGATTTTTAGCGTGATGCCGCGCATCGTGAAGCTCTTCGAAAAGGACGAGGAAAAGACTGATGAGCACTGATCATTCCTGCGCGGGATTGATCGTTCCCACGCTCTGCGTGGGAATGCCTCAATGGACGCTCCGCGTCCGCTTGGGGACGCGGAGCGTCCCGGGCTGCATTCCCACGCGGAGCGTGGGAACGATCAGTCAGACGATGACAGGCGGCATCGTGCTCGGTGGCTCTTCTTTAGGCGGTGGCGTGGTGCCTGGCGGTTCCTGCTCGGGGATCGGTTGCGGTTCGGTTTCGGGAATCGTCGGGTTGTCGATGTTCGGATCAGGTGTTTCGGCCGGGATCGGAATGTTCATCGGGTAGACCTCCGTGTGGCACATGGCGTGAGAAGTGCTTAAGTGGATTGACCACTTCGTGGCGAATTCGATCCACATTTTCACCCAGGCAAGTTTCGCTGAACTTTTCCCGGCGCGGGCCGCTCGGAACCTAAGTGAGTTCATGACGGGGCCGGTGTCTCGTTGTGAGGACTGATCCGGCACAAGAGCGTCCTTGGGGCGTTAAGGAGAGATGCTCAATGACTGCTGAAAAACCTTCCGAACAGAGCTACAACCCGCACATGCCGCTGTCGCAGGCGCTGTTGCTGCCGCGCATCGTTATTGAAGACACCATGCCCACCCTCGATGGCGGCCAGTTCGCCGTCAAGTCGATTGCCGGGCGCGATGTGGTCGTGACCAGCAAGGTGTTTGCCGACGGTCACGACAAACTGGCGGTACGCATTCGCTGGCGCGAAGAAGGCGAGCAGACCTGGCAAAGCGAGGTCATGTCCGATCAGGGCAACAATGGCTGGAAAGGCCAGTTCCGCCCTGAACACCAAGGCCGTTTCCTGTACTGCATCGAAGCATGGATCGACCACTTCGCCAGTTTCCAATATGAACTGGAGAAAAAGCACAACGCCGCCGTACCGGTTTCGCTGGAGCTGCAAGAAGGCCGAACCATGGTGCAGCAGGCCGCCGAGCGCAGCGAAGGCCAACTCAGCGAACAACTCGCCGCACTCCATCATGAACTGTCCGGGCTGCTCGAAACCGAGCAGGTCGCGTTGTTTCTGCACTCACGCAGTGCGCAATTGATGGCCCAGGCTGATCACCGCGCCTATTTGAGCGTCAGTGCCGAATTCCCTATGGAAGTCGAACGCGAACTCGCCGAGTTCGCCAGTTGGTATGAGTTGTTTCCGCGCTCGATCACCGACGATCCCAACCGTCATGGCACTTTCAATGATGTGCACTCGCGGTTACCGATGATTCAGGACATGGGCTTCGACGTGCTTTATTTCACGCCGATCCATCCCATCGGTCGCGCCCATCGCAAGGGCCGCAACAATTCCCTGACAGCCGGGCCGGATGATCCGGGTAGTCCTTATGCCATCGGTAGCGAGGAGGGCGGGCACGAGGCGATTCACTCGCAACTCGGCACCCGCGAAGACTTCCGGCGGCTGGTGGCGGCTGCCGCTGACCACGGTTTGGAAATCGCCCTCGATTTCGCCATCCAGTGTTCTCAGGATCACCCGTGGCTCAAGCAACACCCGGGCTGGTTCAACTGGCGCCCCGACGGCACGATCAAATACGCGGAAAACCCGCCGAAGAAATACCAGGACATCGTCAACGTCGATTTCTATGCGCCGGATGCGATCCCGAGCCTGTGGGTCGAGCTGCGTGACATCGTTGTCGGCTGGGTCGAGGAGGGCGTGAAGATCTTTCGCGTCGACAATCCGCACACCAAGCCGCTGCCGTTCTGGCAGTGGCTGATCGCCGATGTGCGGGCGCTGCACCCGGAAGTGATCTTCCTCGCTGAAGCGTTTACCACGCCGGCAATGATGGCGCGCCTGGGTAAGGTCGGTTACACCCAGAGCTACACCTATTTCACCTGGCGCAACACCAAGTCTGAGCTGGCTGCGTACTTCACTGAACTCAACGAATCGCCGTGGCGCGAATGCTACCGGCCGAATTTTTTCGTCAATACGCCGGACATCAACCCGGCGTTTCTGCATGAGTCCGGGCGTCCCGGTTTTCTCATCCGCGCAGCGCTGGCAACCATGGGCTCGGGTCTGTGGGGCATGTATTCCGGTTATGAACTGTGCGAAGCGGCACCAGTGCCGGGCAAGGAGGAATACCTCGATTCGGAGAAGTACGAGATCCGCGTCCGCGACTTCAACGCGCCCGGCAACATCATTGCCGAGATCGCCCAGTTCAACCGCATCCGCCGGCAGAACCCGGCGCTGCACACGCATCTTGGCCTGAAGATCTACAACGCCTGGAACGACAACATTCTGTATTTCGGCAAGCGCAGCTTTGACGGCAGCAACTTCATTCTGGTGGCGGTCAACCTTGATCCGCACAACGTTCAGGAAGCGAATTTCGAACTGCCGTTGTGGGAAATGGGCCTGCCCGATGATGCCACCACCCATGGCGAGGACTTGATGAACGGGCATCGTTGGGACTGGCATGGCAAATATCAGTTCATGCGCTTAGACCCGGCTTACCAGCCGTTCGGCATTTGGCGAATTACTGCCTGAACACAGATCTCCTGTGGGAGCGAGCCTGCTCGCGAAAGCAATTTTGCAGGCGACGTTTTTGCTGAATGTTGATCCGCATTCGCGAGCAGGCTCGCTCCCACAGGTTGCTCATTGAGTTGGAGTCAGGTGATCGGCTCACGGCTTTTCTAGAATTGAACAGGAGTTTCACATGGCGAAGAAACCCAAGGCAGCCACCTTCATCAAAGACCCGCTCTGGTACAAGGACGCGGTGATTTATCAGGTTCACGTCAAATCATTTTTCGACTCCAACAACGACGGGATCGGCGACTTTCCCGGTCTGATCGCCAAACTCGATTACATCGCCGAACTCGGCGTCAACACCATCTGGCTGTTGCCGTTCTACCCTTCGCCACGCCGTGATGACGGCTATGACATCGCCGAATACCGTGGCGTACACAGCGATTACGGCACCATGGCCGACGCCAAGCGTTTCATTGCCGAGGCGCACAAGCGCGGTTTGCGGGTGATCACCGAACTGGTCATCAACCACACCTCCGACCAGCATCCGTGGTTCCAGCGTGCGCGCAAGGCCAAGCCCGGTTCAGCGGCGCGGGACTTTTATGTGTGGTCGGATGATGACCAGAAATACGACGGCACGCGGATCATTTTTCTCGACACCGAAAAGTCCAACTGGACCTGGGACCCGGTCGCCGGCCAGTACTTCTGGCACCGCTTCTATTCGCACCAGCCAGACCTGAATTTCGACAACCCGCAAGTGATGAAAGCCGTGCTGTCGGTGATGCGTTACTGGCTGGACATGGGCATCGACGGCCTGCGACTCGACGCGATTCCGTACCTGATCGAGCGTGACGGCACCAACAACGAAAACCTGCCCGAGACCCACGACGTCCTCAAGCAGATCCGCGCCGAGATCGACGCCAATTATCCCGATCGCATGCTGCTGGCCGAAGCCAACCAATGGCCGGAAGACACCCAGTTGTACTTCGGTGATACCGATGCCGCAGGCCTTAACGGCGATGAATGCCACATGGCGTTCCACTTCCCGTTGATGCCGCGTATGTATATGGCACTGGCCCAGGAAGATCGCTTCCCGATTACCGATATTCTCCGTCAGACCCCGGAAATCCCCGCTAACTGCCAGTGGGCGATCTTCCTGCGTAACCACGATGAACTGACCCTGGAGATGGTCACCGACAAGGAACGCGACTACCTGTGGAATTACTACGCCGCTGATCGCCGCGCGCGGATCAACCTCGGTATTCGCCGACGTCTGGCACCGCTAATGGAACGTGATCGCCGCCGCGTCGAACTGCTCAACAGCCTGCTGCTGTCGATGCCGGGCACGCCGACCCTGTATTACGGCGATGAAATCGGCATGGGCGACAACATCTATCTTGGCGACCGTGACGGTGTACGCACGCCCATGCAATGGTCGATCGACCGCAACGGCGGCTTCTCCCGCGCCGACCCGGCCAGCCTGGTGCTGCCGCCGATCATGGATCCGCAATACGGCTATCTGTCGGTCAACGTCGAAACCCAGGCCGGCGACCCGCATTCGCTGTTGAACTGGACGCGGCGCATGCTCGCGGTGCGCAAGCAGTCCAAGGCGTTCGGCCGTGGCACGCTGAAAATGCTCTCGCCGAGTAACCGACGGATTCTGGCCTACACCCGCGAATTCACCGACGCCGACGGCAAGCACGAAATCATTCTGTGCGTGGCCAACGTCTCGCGCAGCGCGCAAGCGGCGGAGCTGGATCTGTCTGCATACACCGGCATGGTGCCGGTGGAGATGCTTGGCGGTAACGCGTTCCCGCCGATTGGCCAGTTGAATTTCCTCCTGACCCTGGCGCCTTACGGCTTCTACTGGTTCGCCCTGGCGACCGAAAACCAGATGCCGAGCTGGCACGTTGAACCGGCGCAGAGCCTGCCGGACTTCACCACGCTGGTGCTGAAAAAACGCATGGAAGAATTGCTCGAGGCGCCGTCCCGCGCGACCCTGGAGCAGGGCATTCTGCCGAGCTGGTTGCAAAACCGTCGCTGGTTTGCCGGCAAGGACGCCGCCATCGACAAGGTCAATCTGGCGTATGGCGTGCGCTTTGGCGATGCGCAGCATCCGGTGCTGCTCAGCGAAATCGAAGTCACCAGCGCTGGCCAGACCAGCCGTTACCAACTGCCGTTCGGCTTCATTTCCGAAGATCAGGTCGGCGCGGCGCTGCCACAGCAACTGGCCCTGGCCCGTGTGCGCCGGGTGCGTCAGGTCGGTTTGATCACTGACGCCTTCAGTCTTGAAACGTTTGTTCGTGCGGTGTTGCAAGGCATGCAAAACAACACCGTGCTGGAATCGGTCGAGGGCGAAATCCGTTTCGAGCCGACGCCGCACCTGGACAATCTCAACCTCGGTGGCGAGTCCGAAGTGCGTTACCTGTCGGCCGAGCAATCGAACAGTTCGGTGGTGATCGGCAACAGCCTGGTACTTAAGCTGATCCGCAAAGTCGCTTCTGGCGTACACCCGGAACTGGAGATGAGCGCTTACCTGACCGCCGCCGGATTTGCCAATATCTCACCGCTGCTCGGTTCGGTGATTCGCCGCGATGCGCAGGGTCAAGACAATCTGCTGATGATCGCCCAAGGCTATCTGAGCAATCAGGGCGATGCGTGGGAATGGACGCAGAACAACCTCGAACGGGCGCTGCGTGACGAACTGGCCGATGCCATGTCCGAGCAGGAACAGCACTACAACGCGTTGGGCGAACTAAAGGACTTTGCCGCGATGCTCGGCCAGCGTCTGGGCGAGATGCATCAGGTGCTGGGGGCGCCGACCGACAATGCCGACTTTGCGCCGAACGTCAGTACGGCCAAGGACATGCAGGCCACCGGCAAGGACGTCGCCGCGCAGGTCGAGCACGCGTTGAAGCTGCTCAAGCAGCATCAGGGCGAACTCAATGCGGCGGATCAGAAACTGGTCAAACGCCTGCTCGACGAGAAAAAAACCATCCTCGCCCACGTGCAGGATCTGGCGAAAAAAGCCGTCGGCGGTCTGCGTATTCGCGTGCATGGCGACTTGCATCTGGGGCAGGTGCTGGTGATCAAGGGTGATGCCTACCTGATCGATTTCGAGGGTGAACCGGCGCGTCCGCTGAGCGAACGCCGCGGCAAGCACAGTCCGTACAAGGATGTCAGCGGCGTGCTGCGCTCGTTCGATTACGCGGCGGCGATGACCATCAACGTACACAACGTCGATCACAGCGCCGAGTCCGAAGACGCTCGTCGTCGTGTGGCCGAACGTTATCTGCGTGAAGCGCGCGAGGCATTTGTTCAGGCATATCGCCAAGCGGCAGCTAGTCTTGATCATGCTTGGCAAGATCCTGACGGTGCCGACGCCGCGCTGGCGTTGTTCGGCCTGGAGAAGGCGGCCTATGAAGTGGCCTATGAAGCCGAAAATCGCCCGACGTGGCTGCCCGTGCCGTTGCACGGTTTGTATGGGTTATTGACAGGGCTTAAACCCTTTTCCGATCTTGGTGGAGAGTAGTCATGAGTTTCTCGAACAAGGAACAGGGTCACGCTAAAGAAGCGTTACTGCCGTCGGCGAAAGACATCGACGCGCTGGTACGTGCGGAACACCCGGATCCGTTTTCCATTCTTGGCCCACACGGCGATGGCGCCGGCGGGCAATTCATTCGGGCTTATTTGCCCGGTGCGCTGAATGTTTCGGTGCTGGACAAAGACAGCGGTCAAGAGCGCGGCACGCTTGAGCAGACTGAAACGCCGGGGCTGTTTGTCGGCCACTTCGATCAGGCCGGGCCGTATCAGCTGAGTACCCGTTGGGCCGGTGGCGAGCAGGTGGCGGAAGATCCCTACAGCTTCGGTCAATTGCTTGGCGAGATGGATTTGTATCTGTTTGCCGAAGGCAATCATCGCGACCTCAGTTCGTGCCTCGGCGCGCAACTGACCACCGTCGAGGGTGTCGACGGTGTGCGCTTTGCCGTATGGGCGCCGAACGCTCGACGAGTCTCCGTGGTGGGTGATTTCAACGTCTGGGACGGGCGCCGGCATCCGATGCGTCTGCGCCATCCTTCCGGGGTCTGGGAGTTGTTTATCCCGCGCCTGCAAGCCGGGGAGTTGTACAAATACGAAATACTCGGTGCTCAAGGGATTCTGCCGCTCAAGGCTGACCCGATGGCGCTGGCCACCAGCCTGCCACCGGATACCGCCTCAAAAGTCGCCGCGCCGCTGCAAGTCGACTGGCAGGATCACGACTGGATGGACAGCCGCCGTGAACGGCAAAAACATTCGGCGCCGCTGTCGATCTATGAGCTGCATGCCGGCTCGTGGCAATGCGAGCTGGACGATCTGGGGGAAGTCGCGCGCCAATACACCTGGCCGGAACTGGCCGAGCGCTTGATTCCCTATGTGAAGGAGCTGGGTTTCACCCACATCGAATTGATGCCAATCATGGAACACCCGTTCGGTGGTTCGTGGGGCTATCAACTGCTCTCGCAATTTGCCCCCAGTGCGCGTTACGGCACGCCGGAGCAATTCGGCGAGTTCGTCGACGCCTGCCACCGCGCCGACATCGGCGTGATTCTCGACTGGGTGCCGGCGCATTTCCCCACTGATACTCACGGTCTGGCGCAGTTCGACGGTACGGCGCTGTACGAGTACGGCAATCCGCTGGAAGGTTTCCATCAGGATTGGGACACGCTGATCTATAACCTCGGCCGCACCGAAGTGCATGGCTACATGCTCGCGTCGGCGTTGCACTGGTTGAAGCATTTCCACATCGATGGCCTACGCGTGGATGCGGTGGCTTCGATGCTTTACCGCGACTATTCGCGCAAGGCCGGTGAATGGGTGCCGAACCGCCACGGTGGGCGGGAGAATCTGGAGGCGATCGACTTCCTGCGTCACTTGAACGATGTGGTCGAACTGGAAGCGCCGGGCGCGTTGGTGATCGCCGAGGAATCCACGGCATGGCCGGGTGTCAGTCAGAGCACCCAGCAGGGCGGTTTGGGTTTTGCCTACAAGTGGAACATGGGCTGGATGCACGATTCGCTGCACTACATTCAGCAGGACCCGGTGTACCGCGCCCATCATCACAACGAGTTGAGTTTTGGCCTGGTCTACGCCTGGTCCGAGCGCTTTATCCTGCCGATCTCCCACGATGAAGTGGTGCACGGCAAGCATTCGCTGATTGACAAGATGCCCGGTGACCGCTGGCAGAAATTCGCCAACCTGCGCGCCTACCTGAGTTTCATGTGGACGCATCCGGGCAAGAAGCTGCTGTTCATGGGCTGCGAGTTCGGCCAGTGGCGCGAGTGGAATCACGATCAGCAACTGGATTGGTACTTGCTGCAGTATTCCGAGCACAAAGGCGTGCAGAAACTGGTCGGTGACCTCAATCGCCTGTACCGCGAGGTCCCCGCGCTGCACGACCAGGACGACGCGCCGCAGGGGTTCCAGTGGTTGATTGGCGACGATGCGATCAACAGCGTGTATGCGTGGTTGCGCTGGAGCAAGGACGGTCAGCCGGTGTTGGTGGTGGCCAACTTCACGCCAGTGCCGCGTCAGTCGTACCGCGTAGGCGTTCCGTTTGCCGGGCGCTGGACTGAACTGCTCAACAGCGATGCTGATACTTACGCCGGCTCCAACTACGGCAACGGTGGCGGGGCGTTTACCGAAGAAGTGCCAAGCCACGGGCAATCGCTGTCGCTGGAGCTGAACTTGCCGCCGTTGGCGGTGTTGATCCTCAAGCCGGAGGGTTGATCCGAGACCGCGTCGCTGCATTCGCGAGCAGGCTCGCTCCCACATTTGGGATGTATGTCCCCTGTGGGAGCGAGCCTGTTCGCGAAGGCGTCAGTTCAGGCACTTTCAAAATCCGGCCCAGCGCTCACCAGCGCATCCGCACCCCAAGGCTGCCAATCAACCCATTCAGATCATTGTCATCCACATCACTGCTGTAATCGGCACTGACATACAGACTCACCGCCGGCGTCACCCGCGCCACCAGGCCCAATCCCACCTCGACGGTGGATGACTTGCGGCTGCTGCTGATCTTGTCGACCTGATCCAGCGTCACCGTGCTGCCGGTATACACCGTGTGCCAGAGGTTGGTGCGCACGTAAGGTTCGACCGGCAAACCATTCAAGTCATAACTGCCTTTCAAGCGTGCCCCGACGCGGCCGCTCCACGCGGTCAAATCGGTTGAAGACGCATTGCCGGAGCCTGCGTACGGCGTATCGAGGGTGATGCGCTGATTGATCAATTGCGCCTGTGGTTCCACCACCCAGTTTTCGCTCAAGCCAATCGGGTAGCCGCCCTCGACCGAGAAGGTCATGGCGCTGCCTTCGGTGGCCTGCCGGGCGCCTTGTTCATTACGACTGAAACCGCTGACGCGCCCGCCACTGGCCGAAACATCGACATGCCAGCCCTGTGCGCCGGTCAGACTGTAGTAGGCGCCGAGGCTCTGGCCTTGCAGGTTGAGGGTGTCGGTGCCCGGATCGGCGAGGGCGCGGCTGGTGAGCGGCCCGTTGCCATTGGCTTGAATCCGGTTCTCGCCGCCGATCAAGCCGATGGTCTGGGTATGGCCGCTGCCGCTTCGCAGGGTCAGGACGGCGGGGCCTTTGAAATCACCGCTAGCGGAGGTCGCGTAGCCCGAAGTCAGTACATCGGTTTGCGCTTGCCGGGCACTGCGACCGTAGAGTTGCTCCCAAGCCCCTGGCGCAAGGTCTTCGGTAATCAGGTCGCCGCCTCGTAGATCCGGCTGTGGGCTCAGGCGCTGCGGGCCGGGAGTGATCACTGTCGCGGGCAAGGTCATGACCGGGACGTTCTCTCGATACCAAGGCGTGGTTTCATCCGCCACAGGGCTGGCCTGCGCCTCCATGGATGAGCACAGCAAGATAGAGCTCGATACTGTGCAGAGAGTGATTTTAATCTCGTTTGAGTGGAATGAAGTTTTCATGGAGGTCTACCTTGCAAGCGCATGCGGTATCTCGATATGGCGTCTCTCCTACCCCGAACGAGGGGCGACCGAATGGAGCGGGGCGAGCCGTGACCGCTCGATTTCGCGAGTGGCCGAAGGCTCGCCCCGGACAGTGTTTCCGGGGGTAGTAAGGTAGAGATAAGAAGAGTCAGGGCTGCGCGTCAAGAAATTGAACGATGAGCGGTAGTGACAAATCGGGACGTGCAAGCGTTTGTTTTTCTGCACATAACTAAGTGTTTGTTTGCATGGAATATCGCTGGGAAAGCCCCGCTCCAGAGGTGTGCTATTACCGACGGAAGGCTTGCCCGTTGACGCGCACGCCACTATGGCCGAGCGCGGTACGCGGGTCGTTGCTGTCAATATTGCGGCTGTGCTTACAGATGCACCTCAACCGCCAGCGGCAGGTGATCGGAAAGGTGGGTCCACGGTCTGTTGCCAAGAATCTGCGGGTCATGGCTGCTGGCGTTGCGCAGGTAGATACGGTCCAGCCGCAATAAGGGAAACCGCGCCGGATAGGTCTTGGCCGGGCGCCCGTGATGACGTTCGAACGCTTCGTGCAGATAGTCGCGACGGGCGAGGGCAGCGTTGCCCTGAAGTTGCCAGTCGTTGAAGTCGCCGGCGATGATCACCGGGGCGTCATCGGGCAGGGATTCGAGCAATTGGCAGAGCAGTTGCAACTGCAATTGCCGATGGCTTTCCAGCAGACTCAAATGCACGCAGATCGCATGGACTTCGGTGTGACCGGGAACATCCAGCACGCAGTGCAACAGACCCCGGCGCTCGGGGCCGGTGATCGACACGTCGAGGTTGCGGTATTCGCGGATCGGGTATTTCGACAGCAGCGCGTTGCCATGGTGGCCATCGGGGTAGACCGCGTTACGCCCATAGGCGAAATCGCTCCACATGCTGTCGGCGAGAAACTCGTACTGCGACGTCTGTGGCCACTCGTTGTAGCGATTGGAATGCCGCTCATGCTCGCCGACCACTTCCTGCAAGAACACCAGATCGGCCGAGGTACTGCGTACCGCTTCGCGCAGCTCTGGCAAGATGAAACGCCGGTTGAGGGCGGTGAAGCCTTTGTGGGTATTGACCGTCAACACGCGCAAGCGATGGATGGCTGAATCGTCGACGACATGACGTTTGGGATCGCTGGACACGTTCACTCCTCTGAATCCTGACCTTCCTTTTCATGCGACTGACGGGCAGGCGAGCAGTTCCTTCGGTGTTCGGGCCTGTAGGCGCTGGCGAGTGAAACCAGGCGGCGATCGTTGATTGATCGTTCCCACGCAGAGCGCGGGAACGATCAGCCGTTGCTACTGCGGCAACTCCAGGTTATTCAGCACCCGGTTCACCGCCAGTTCCCCCAGCATGATCAGTTGCGCAATCCCCAACACCGTCCGGCGTTGCGGCGCAGGCAACAGGCGGGCGAAGTCGTGGGCGATGGTCTTGGCTGATGCCAGTGTTTCGAAGGCATCGAGTAGCAATTCCTCGTTTTTGGTGTCTGCGGTCGCGGCATACATTCCGCGGGTTTTGCGTGGCGGCGGCGTGGAGCCGGGCGGGCAGAGGTAATGGTCGAGGGCGCGGTCGGCGGCTTCGTGGAGCTTTTTTGAGTCGAGGGATTCGTAGGGGGAGGCGGGGTCGATTTCGGGTGGGTTGGGTGTTGGTTTGATCATGGTGAAGCTCCTGAGGTTATGGAGCCACTTTCCCCTGTCGCTAAACAAGTGAAGGTGGCAGCTGTACGCAGGTTAGCGAACCGGTCACAGGCACCCCGGTAGACCCAAAGGTCTCCCGCATACAGCCGCCATAACGTAATTGCGGGCGAAGAATCCCACAACGAAGCCATGAACGCTGATGCACTGAGGTAGTCCGAGTCGCTAAACCCGATCGCTGATTCGTCAGCGACCGATCCACAATAGAACCCGCCCCCAAAGCGCACAAGCCGGCGGATTCTGGCGTAGCTGTAGGCAAAGGCGCAAGGTTTTGTAGCCTGCGAGAGTGTCTGGATTTGTCTGTTAAACATCGCTGTTTAAGGGGGCGGATAACTAAATCTGTTCCGGTTAATGCCAGGGCAGTCAACCGCCAGAACCGTGAGCCATTGCCACAATCCTCTGTAGGAGCGAGCCTGCTCGCGATAGCGGTGTGTCAGTCAGCAGTGATGCTGAATGACACACCGCAAGCTCGATTAGACAAATACGTCCTCTTTTCCCGTTTTCTTTTCGTAGCAACTTTTTATTCGATTACATTGAAAGTGTAATTCTGTCTATTATGAAATTATCTCCTAGGTCGATAATATCTATATATTTAATTCCAGGTGTTGTAAAAGTTAGTTGCAGTGCGTTAAAAGAATCTGTTGGCAATATCATAAGCGTTTCTAGTTTTACGTTGTTAGTGTCAAAGCTTGTAATTGAGGCTCTTCCTTCGCTTCTGGTATACCATAAGCATGCTTTGTTATATGTTGATTTTAATGTGAGTCGAGCTTTGCCTCTGTAGTCTATAAATAATGTTTGCCTATCTATCTTGCCTGGCACTGAAGGGTTATGCGATTGAGTGCCAACGCGAAAAATTAATTGGGTCCCGATCAGCGAAGATATTGTCATGCTCGCAGTTTTCAGACTATGACCTTCCTCGATTCTCAATTCAGGTAAACTTTCAAAGTCCTCAACTAACTCTATCGGCGTCACACCTGTAACGGTGGCAATAGCAACCCTGGAACTCCCCACCGCATCACCATTGGCTCTGTGCACCTTGTAAGTCACCGTCACAGCGCCGTCAGGAATCACGTGCTCATTAGGTACTTCAACAACACACGGTTTTCTCTGTCCGAACTCGTCCGCCTCCACCGTGCCAGCAGGCGGCGTTACCACGACGTCAGGCTGGCCGGTAACTTTGCAGATGTACGTCACGGAAATCAGGTCACCCACCTGCCAACGTGCGTCACTGGTCAGCACAATGACCAACAGCGGATCGCCGGCCAGTTTCTTAAGGTCGATTTTGGTCAGGTCATCTCCCGGATCGTTCAGGCGTTCGCGCAAAATCGGGCTGTCGAACGTCTCTGCTTCCAGATGAATGTCCAGCCGCTTCTCCGGGGATTTGCTGGGGTTGCCCAACTGGTCGGTGACAATGTATTCGATCACCGCACTCGGGTTATTGCCCGCTGCGAGAAACGTGTCGGTGAACAGCTTGTAAGTGATCGGTGCGTTGCCATCGGGGACATCGAAAGTGACCAGGGTGTCGCCTATCAGCAGTTCGATGCGGTCATAGGGGCGCCGGTTGTTATAGAAGAACCTGAACTCCACGCCTTGCGCTGCGCGTTCGGTACTGACGCCTTCGTTGATCACGTCTGCGGGGATGACAAGATCCAGATTGTCCGGCGTACGCAGGTGATAGAGCACCAGCAGGTCGCGGGAGTCTTCACTGGTATTACCGCCGACGCGGAAGACCTTGTAATGCAGGCGGTTGACACCCTGCCTAAGGTAGCCGTGTGGTATGTACAGACGCTGACGCAGCGCTTCTTCGCCCGGCTTGATGGTCACGCCGGCCACGGGTGTGGGGTCGTCGTTGATGTACAGATCCACGCGATCATCGACCGCCATGGTCCAGGATTGCAGTTGTAACTCAGTCCAGGGGTCGATCAGGCACATCAGGCCTTGAGACTGGCCGTCGTAGAGCACTTGGGGAATGCCACCGTGAGCGATGCCTGCCGGTCTCACCGGGGTGATCCAGCCCTGGATGATCACCGGGAAGAGCACGAACAATTGATTGAGTACGGCGGACTGGATATCCATCACTTGCTCCTGGATGCGAAAAGCCCGAATGCGCTCGGGAAGTGGGCTCATCAAACATCAGGCGGGGCAAGCGGGCTACTGTCAAAGTTGACAGGTAGGAGCCGTTTTCGGACGAGTGGTTAACTCGGTCGGAGGAGCAAGAATGTTCTGCGGGTGTGCATTACGGTGGCGGAGGAAGGCAAAGGATTGCGGTCTGCGGCGGGACTTGGACGTTGTACCGGGCTGGCGCCTGTTTGAATACTGAACCCTGTTGACGTGGGCTTGCCGCGAAAACTCAGCACCCCCAGTAGGAACTGCCGAAGGCTGCGATCTTTTGATCTTGTTTTAAAGATCAACATCTAAAGATCGCAGCCTGCGGCAGCTCCTACAGTGGGGCAATCAATCTGTCCCCTTAAGCGTTAGCTCGGCAATTCCAGGTTATTCAGCACCCGGTTCACCGCCAGTTCCCCCAGCATGATCAGTTGCGCAATCCCCAACACCGTCCGGCGCTGCGGTGCGGGCAGCAGGCGGGCGAAGTCGTGGGCGATGGTCTTGGCTGATGCCAGTGTCTCGAAAGCATCGAGCAGCAATTCCTCGTTTTTGGTGTCTGCGGTCGCGGCATACATCCCGCGGGTTTTACGCGGCGGCGGCGTGGAGCCGGGCGGGCAGAGGTAGTGGTCGAGGGCGCGGTCGGCGGCTTCGTGGAGCTTTTTTGAATCGAGGGATTCGTAGGGGGAGGTGGGGTCGATTTCGGGTGGGTTGGGTGTTGGTTTGATCATGGTGAAGCTCCTTGGTAAATGGAGCCGCTGCCTATTGCTACCAAACATTAGGGTGGCGGCTGAACGCAGGTTGGTAGACCGGGCACCAAGGCAAACCCAGCGCGCCATAAGACGCCCCGCGCACAGCCGCCATAACAAGTCGGTCGACGAAAAATCATCGACAGAATGCAATTGCCGGCGCTGTGCGCCTCGGTTAACTCGGGCTACCAAACCCGATCGCTGATTCGTCAGCGACCGACCCACAATAGAACCCGCCCCCAAGGCGCACAAGCCGGCGGATTCTGGCGTAGCTGTAGGCAAAGGCGCAAGGTTTTGTAGCCTGCGAGAGTGTCTGGATTTGTCTGTTAAACATTGCTGTTTAATGGGGCAGATAATTAAATCTGTTCCGGTTAATGCCGAGCGAGGGCTTCACTGGCGATTAAATAAATGCGTCCCCTTATCCGGCACTCTCCCCACGTCATCTTATTCCGCGCTATTGGTCGATAGGAAATACATCAAGGTAGCGGCTATTTATATTACACACATACAATCGTTTTTGGTTTGGGGTATAGACCATCCTCGATGGTCCAGGGTGGACCATCTCGAAATGTCCAACTTCCTTTCCAGAGACTAGATCAATAATGATGGCGGTTGTGATTTTTGGGTGTGTGAGCAGTATGCGGTCAGTGAATATTGTGGATATGATCATTTGCCCATCGTGAGGGGTTAGTCTGCCTGAAACGGTAATGTTTCGAATCGGTCTCAAGGTTTTTGCCTCGAGCTCTACTATGGTTCCGTAAGTGTAAAATTGATTCGCGTCTACGTCGTAAAGTAATATATATATCCTCGTCCCGTCAGGGCTGAGACCGATTTCACCTATGCCGGAGCGCACGGGGATTGTGTAGCTGTTAATGACTGCGCCGGTCTCTGAATTGACTGCCTGCAGGCTTCCTGACATTGCCAAGATTCTCGAGCCGTCGGAATTAAATTGGGCTCCGTTGAACGCAGACGTTGATAGTGTTCCTGTAACAGTGTCTGTGACGGTTTCTATCATTGTCACGTTTCCGTTATTTCCAATGCTGGAGGCTAAACGGCTACCGTCTGGACTTAATGATAAGTAATGGGAGATAACGGGAATTGTTTTTATGATTCTTCGAGTGGTGGTGTTAAATACTTGTATGCCTTGGTTATAGTGCGTGCCATAAATTTTTTTATTGTCTGGCGTGATAACCATGGCAGACAACCAGTCAGTAATGCCAGTGGGAATCACGCCAACTACACGATTGGTCACGGGGTCGATTTCTACTATTCTTCCACGAGCGTTAACAAAAATACGTGTACCATCCTTTGATATGGCGATTGTATATGGTAGCTCCCCAATATCTATCAATCCCACAGGCCCCTCAGCCAAAACCTCCACCCGCGCCACAACATCACTGGCCCCCTTACTCTTGGCCACCAACTCATGCCCCCCCTCAGCCCCCGAGGCAATAATCCCGGTAACAGTCACCACCCCCTTCGCATCAGTAATGAAATCACGCTCACCACCACCCCCACCCGGAAACTGGAATCCCGATGCAAGGCGTAAAGTAACCACCACATTCGCCTGCGGCACGCCATCACGCGTTAGCAGCAAACCGACATCGAACGTTTTGCCAGCCAAAACCTCATACGGCCCATTGGTGAACACCAATGTTGCAGCCGGCAACGCCTCGCCAATCACCTGCGCCCGCGCAACCCTGGAACTCCCCACCGCATCACCATTGGCTCTGTGCACCTTGTAAGTCACCGTCACAGCGCCGTCAGCAATCACGTGCTCATTAGGCACTTCAACAACACACGGCTTCCTTTGCCCGAACTCGTCCGCCTCCACCGTGCCGGCAGGCGGCGTTACCACGACGTCAGGCTGGCCAGTAACTTTGCAGATGTACGTCACGTAAATCAGGTCGCCCACCTGAAAGCGTGAGTCACTGGTCGGCACAATGATCAACAGCGGATTGCCGGCCAGTTTCTCCAGATCGATTTCGGTCTTGTCATCTCCCGTATCGTCCAGGCGTTCGCGCAAAATCGGGCTGTCGAACGTCTCTGCTTCCAGATGAATGTCCAGCCGCTTCTCCGGGGATTTGCTGGGGTTGCCCAACTGGTCGAAGACAAAGAATTGAATCACCGCACTCGGGTTG
This sequence comes from Pseudomonas sp. Irchel 3E19, assembly GCF_900187585.1. Classification (NCBI taxonomy): domain Bacteria; kingdom Pseudomonadati; phylum Pseudomonadota; class Gammaproteobacteria; order Pseudomonadales; family Pseudomonadaceae; genus Pseudomonas; species Pseudomonas sp. Irchel 3E19. Next base: position 89,168 of record NZ_FYDT01000015.1, on the reverse strand, counting down.
TTGCCCGCTGCGAGAAACGCGTCGGTGAACAGCGTGTGGGTGATCGGTGCGTTGCCATCGGCGACATCGAAAGTGACCTCGGTATCGCCGATCAGCAGTCGGATGCGGTCATAGGGGCGCCGGTTGTTATAGGTGAACCTGAACTCCACGCCTTGCGCTGCGCGTTCGGCACTGACGCCTTCGTTGATCACGTCTGCGGGGATGACAATATCCAGGTTGTCCGGCGTACGCAGGTGATAGAGCACCAGCAGGTCACGGGAGTCTTCACTGGTGTTGCCGCCGACGCGGAAGACCTTGTAATGCAGGCGGTTGACACCCTGCCTAAGGTAGCCGTGTGGTATGTACAGACGCAGACGCTGCGCTTCTTCGCCCGGCTTGACGGTCGTACCGGTCACGGGGGTCGTGTTGTCGTTGATGTACAGATCCACGCGATCATCGACCGCCATGGTCCAGGATTGCCGTTGTAACTCGGTCCAGGGGTCGATCAGGCACAGCAGGCCTTGGAGCTGGCCGTCGTAAAGCACTTGGGGAATGCCGCCGTGGGCGATGCCTGCCGGTCTCACCGGGGTGATCCAGCCCTGGATGATCACCGGGAAGAGCACGAACAATTGATTGAGTACGGCGGACTGGATATCCATCACTTGCTCCTGGAGGCGAAAAGCCCGAATGCGCTCGGGAAGTGGGCTCATCAAACATCAGGCGGGAGAAGCGGGCTACTGTCAAAGTTGACAGGTAGGAGCCGTTTTCGGACGAGTGGTTAACTCGGTCGGAGGTGCAAGAAGTGTTGCGGGCGCATTGCGTTGGAGGAGGGAGCGCCGCTGGCTGTGATCTTTAAAAGCCAGATCAAAAGATCGCAGCCTGCGGCAGCGCCTACAGAGACCGGATTGTGCGGCGCTCAGACGAAGACAATCTCATACGGTAAACGCATCCGCTCCAGCAGCACCCGCGGCAACATCGGCGCGATGCCGATCGCCGGTTCGCCATTGAGCTGGCTGGCGTAGGCGTGGATCGCGTGGCTTTTGCGGGCCACGGTCCAGTTGTCCAGACGCAGCTTGCGGGCGCGTTGCCACGGGATCAGCTGCTGGTCGCGCTCCGGCCAGTGCCAGGCCCAGAACGGCACGTCATGGTAGGTCGCACCGACCTGTTGCACGGCTTTGAACGCGGCGCGCCCGACCACTTCATGGTCGTCGCTGCCATCCTCGCGCCAGGTACTGAACACCACGTCGCCGGGGCGCAGGTAGCGGGCGATGAAGGCGGTCAGCTCCGGCTCGCGGTCAAACAGTGCATTATCGGTGAAGCCGCCGCGTACCCATTTCAGGCTGTGCATCGGCAAGCCGAGGCGGCGCAGGGCTTCGACGCTTTCCTGCGGGCGGAAGACGCTCAGACGTTTTTCCGACCATTGCCGTGAACCGGGATGGCTGGCGCTGCCGTCGGTGATGGAGAGTAATTGCAACGGATGGCCGAGGCTGGCGAGTAACTGCAGCAGGCCACCGCTGATGACCACTTCGTCACCCGGATGCGGGGCGATGACCACGACGCGGGCACCGTCGGGGACCAGACTGCGGGTGTTGATGACGGGAATGTTGTCGAGTTGGGGGGCGCTGTTCCATATCTGCGCCGGCAAGCTGCTTTCGCTGAGGGATAACGGTTTCATGGGTGCTACGTCCTTGTTGTGTCTCGCCCTCAGTCACGCGCGCAGCCTTCAGACATCCGGCGCGGCCGACCCGTGAAGGCTGGTTGATTTGCCATGCGACGCTCCGAACCCTGGATTGCCGCGCAGCAGAGTATTGCTCAACAAATGCAGTTCGTCGCGTCGCAGATCAATCTGATCCGGTTTTTTTTACTCGATCTGTGCCAGGTTTCGCAAATAGTCGCCGAATCCTCCGCGTGCACGGCCGTCGAGCCGGGCACTGGTGTGCACCTGCGGACGGTGGCTCCAGGCGATATTGGCGCCGGACAACTCCAGTTGCCGGACCAGGTGCACGTCTTCATCGCAGGCCAGCGGTTTGAAGCCTCCGGCCCAGCGATAAGCGTCGGCGCTGACCCCCAGGTTGGCGCCGTGGATATGCCGATGGCCGTCACACGCCCGGTAGTGGCGGTGATAGCGGATTTGCGCGGCTTTATCGAACGACTCGTGCCAGTGCTCGACGGTTACCGTGCCACACACCGCGTCGGCGCCCAGCCCGAGCTGCGCCACCAGCCAATCGTCAGCGACACGGCTGTCGGCGTCCGAGCAGGAAATCCAGCGTGCGCCGCGCTCCAGCAGCACTTGCGCGCCGGCAGCACGCGCCAGGCCGACATTGCGCGCATTGATGTGCAGGCTCTGCACCGGGTAGGCGCTGACAATCTGCGCCGAACGATCGGTGCAACTGTCGAGCACCACCAGCACTTCGACCCGCTCACCGGCGAGAAGCCCGTGTTTGCTGGCACGCAGGGCAGCGTTGAGGCATTCGTCGAGCAGGTCTTCTTCGTTGTGCGCCGGAATCAGGATGCCGATCATCGTAAGCCCTCCAGCGCTGCCACTGAGCGCGGTTCGCGACTCCAGACCTCCAGAATGAAGTCCGCTTCCTGATGCAGCACCAGCCGCGGCAGGTGCAAGTGTTCGTGTATCAGGTCGTGAACCTGACGCGCATTCAACGGGCAGCCCTCGATGGGCGGACGCCAGTGGCAGGCCAGGAGTTGCCCGTCGGCGGTCAGGGAATCACTGATGCGGCGGATCACTTCTGTCAGATCCTGGGTGTCGAGGTAGTAGCCGATTTCGCTAAATACAATCAGGTCGAATTTTTCTTCCGGCCAGTCGCCGGGCAGGCGACTTTGCCGCACTTGCGCATGGTCAAACGGACTCAATCGGGTGCGCGCCAGACTCACCGCAGCGCTTGCTGTGTCGCAGCACAACAGCCGGTCACAGCGACCGGCCAATTCGGCACTCAACTCGCCATTGGCGCAGCCCGGTTCGAAAATCGCCCGATAGTGCGGGCGCGGCAGCGCGGCGAGGGTGATCGCGCGTTTGCGCTGCTCGTACCAGCGCTGACGAAACGCCCAGGGGTCGTCGTTGCCGGCGAACAGGCCGTCGAAGTAACGATCCTCGACACTCATAAAAACACCACTTCGAACGGTTGCAGCAGGCGATCCAGCACGTAGGGTGCGAGTACCGGGCCGAGTCCGGCATCAGGGTCGCCGTCCAGTTGGCTGGCGAAGGCGTGAACCGCGTGGCGTTTGCGCGCAACGTGTTCCGGCGACAGCAACACCTTGCGCGCTCGTTGCCACGGCACACAGGCGTCTTCAGGTGTTGCCCAGTGCCACGTCCACACCGGCAGTTCATGGCAGGTTGCACCGACTCTGCGCGCCGCTTCGGCACTGGCGCGGCCGACGGCTTCGTGATCGCAATGGCCGTCGTCGCTCCATGTGGTGAACAGCACATCGTCGGGACGCAGATGGCGCTCGATGAAGTCGCTCAGTTCGGCTTCTTGAGCCGCCACTTGCGTGTCAGTGAAACCGCCGCGCAGCCACTTCAGCCGATGCATCGGTACACCCAGACGACGCAGCGCTTCGGCGGATTCCTGTGGGCGGATCACGCTCAGGCGTTCCACCGGCCAGCGAGCGGAACCGGGGTGGCTGGCGCTGCCGTCGGTCACCGAGATCAGTTGCAACGGGCGGCCGGCGGCGGCGAGCAGTTGCAGCAAGCCGCCGCAGCCGAGCACTTCATCGTCCGGGTGCGGGGCGACAATCACCGCCCGCGCGCCTGGCGGCACCAGCTCAAGCACATTGATGCTGTCCAGCTCAGCCAGATGCCGTGAGCCCTGCCATTGGTGCAGTGACGTGCCTTGGCCGACGATCGGATTGTCTTTTTTGACAGCGTTCATAACGTCCAGGCCTCCACGGTTTGAGCGGCAACCAGTTGGCCGAGCGCGGCGAGATCGCGTTCGGCGTGGCTTTGCCGCAGGAACACCGGCAGATCGGCGATCAGACGGGCGAAGTGCCGATCCTTGCAATAAGGCCCGGCCCCCAAAGCCCGCCCGGTTTCGCGGATCACGTGCTCGGCAGATTGCTCCACCACGGCGCGGGCGCGGCGGGCGAGGAGTTCGGCGTTAGCTTCGGGATTAGCATCGATGTGCAAGGCACTGAAACGCAGGACATCGGCGGCCGCCTGCAACGCCGTGTCGACGGCGCCGAGATGGGCGAGGGCGTGCGGCTCGTCACGTTGCGCACAGTGCTGGCGCAACGGTTCGGCGAGCTGCCGCGCGGCGCCGTACCAGCAGGCGGCAATGCCGATCCCGCCTTGCCAGAAGCCCGGACGCTGCAGGTAATCGCCGGGGTTGCCGATGGCCTGCGCCTCGGCGCCGTCGAACAGCACTTCCACGCTGCCAGTGGCGCCCATGCCTACCGCTTGCCAGCCCTGATCGGTAACGGTCACGCCCGGCTGGTCGAGGGCGACGGCGACCAATTGCTGCTGATCATCGGCATCCCACGCGGTGAGCAAGGCATGGCTGAGCACAGAGGCGCCGGAACACCAGGCCTTGCGTCCATCAAGCGTGACCATGTGCCCGGCGGGCCGCACGTGCACCCGCGCTTGTGGCGGTTCTGCCGCCCACATGCCCCAGGTGCTGCCCGGCGTTGGCGAGCCACCGAGTTGCTCGATGATGGCCAGCGCGTCGGTGTGGCCTTCGTAGAGTTTGCACAGGCCCAGATCATGACCGCCGACCCAGGCCAGACGCTGAAATCGCTCCAGCGTATGACCACTGCCCGGCAGTGGCAATCGGTCCAGACCGGCCTCGACCAGCGCCCGCAGACAACCGCCAAGGGCGGCGGTGTCGCGATAATCCGGCGGACGGCGGGCGAGATAGTTTTGCAAGTCCATATCAGTCTTCTTCTTCACGTTGCAGTTCGAACAGCAGCAGCGAGCGTCCGGTGACGGAATATTCGTGGCCGAAATCGAAGCGTTCCTGACCACGAATCGACGGTTGATTGGTGTCGATCATGCACGTCCAGAAACTGCCTTCAGGCACTTCTGGCAAGGTGAAGTTGACGATATCGTGATGGGCGTTGACCACCAGTAGCAGGGTCGCGTCGCCACCCTTGCGGCGAATCCCGGTTTCCTGCGCGCGGCCATCAAGCAGCATGCCCAGGCAACGGTTGTGCGCGTCATGCCAATGCTCGGTGGTCATCTCGCTGGCATCCGGCGCCAGCCAGGTCACGTCCTTGACGCCAATGTCCTCGTTGTACTCGCCGACCAGGAAACGCCCACGACGCAGGATCGGATAGGCCAGACGCAGCTTGATCAGGCGTTTGACGAATTTGAGCAGGGCCTTGCCGTCCTCGCTCAGATCCCAGTTGACCCAACCGATCTCGCTGTCTTGGCAATAGGCGTTGTTGTTGCCGTCCTGGGTGCGGGCGAACTCATCACCGGCGACGATCATCGGCGTGCCTTGGGCCAGCAGCAGAGTGGCGAAGAAATTGCGCATCTGCCGGTGGCGCAGGGCGTTGATTTCCGGATCGTCGGTCGGGCCTTCGACGCCGTGGTTCCACGACAGGTTGTTGTTGCTGCCGTCCTGGTTGTTCTCGTCGTTGGCCTCGTTGTGCTTGTCGTTGTACGACACCAGATCGTTGAGGGTGAAACCGTCGTGGGCGGTGATGAAGTTCACCGACGAATACGGCCGCCGTCCACGCTGATTGAACATCTCACCGGAGGCGGTCATGCGGCTGGCGAAGTCGGCAACCTGGCCGTCGTCACCTTTCCAGAACGCGCGCACGGTGTCGCGGAACTTGTCGTTCCACTCAACCCAGCCCGGCGGGAAGTTGCCCACCTGATAGCCGCCGGGGCCGCAGTCCCAAGGCTCGGCGATCATTTTCACCTGACGCAGCACCGGGTCCTGACGGCAGGCCACCAGGAAGCTGTGACGCTCATCGAAACCGTCGTGATAGCGACCGAGAATGGTCGCCAGATCGAAGCGGAAGCCATCGACGTGCATCTCGCTGGCCCAGTAGCGCAACGAGTCGGTGACCATTTGCAGCACGCACGGGTGACTCAGATCCAGGGTGTTGCCGGTGCCGGAATCGTTGATGTAGAAGCGCTTGTCATCCGGCATCAGGCGATAGTACGAGGCATTGTCGATACCGCGCATCGACAGGGTCGGGCCTTGCTCGTTGCCCTCGGCGGTGTGGTTGTAGACCACGTCGAGGATCACTTCCAGATTGGCTTCGTGCAGGTGCGCGACCATCTCCTTGAACTCGGCAATCTTGCCGCTGGCGAGATAACGCGGGTCCGGGGCGAAAAACGCGATGCTGTTATAGCCCCAATAGTTGGTCATGCCCTTGTGCAGCAGATGCTGGTCGTTGACGAAGGCGTGGATCGGCAACAGCTCGACGGTCGAAACCCCGACATTGCGAATGTGCTTGAGCACATCGTCGTTCATCAGCCCGGCGAACGTGCCGCGCACGTTTTCCGGTACCGAAGGGTGGCGCATGCTGATGCCGCGAACGTGGGTCTCATAAATAATGGTCTTGTCCCACGGCACGCTGACGCGCTGATCATTACCCCAGGTGTGCGCCGGGTCGATGACTTTGCACTTGGGCACGAAGGGCGCGCTGTCGCGTTCGTCGAAGCTGAGGTCGGCGTCGGGGTGGCCGATGGTGTAGCCGAACAGCGCTTCCGACCATTTCAATTCGCCAACCAGTTGTTTGGCGTACGGGTCGATGAGCAGCTTGTTGTGGTTGAAGCGGTGGCCGTTGGCCGGGTCATAGGCACCGTAGACGCGGTAGCCGTAGATCAGCCCCGGATGGGCGTCGGGCAAATAGCCGTGGTAGATCTCGTCGGTGTATTCCGGCAGTTCGATGCGTTCGAGCTCGACTTCACCGGCATCGTCGAAAATGCACAGTTCGACTTTGGTGGCGTTGGCGGAGAACAGGGCAAAGTTCACCCCCAAACCATCCCAGGTCGCACCCAGCGGGAAGGGCAGACCTTCACGAATTCGCGAGGGCTCGGCGTGCGTGACGGGCTCGGCTTTACTTGGACGGGTCATGATTGCTCCTGCAAAACGGATGAATTCTGGGCTGATACAAAACCCTGTGGGAGCGAGCCTGCTCGCGAAAGCGGTGGCCCAGCTAATAGATATGTCGGATGGACCGACGCCTTCGCGAGCAGGCTCGCTCCCACAGGGGAATTGCATGTTTCTTGAGGGCGAACGCCCCCTCGGTGGCGGGTAAACCCGCCACACAGTCATTCAGTTCAATAATCGGGTAGAGCGTCAGTTCGCCGGGGGCTTACGCGGTGCGCGCGGCTTTTTCTCGGCGGCTTTTTCGCCCGGCGGGACGACTTTTGCGGCGCTGGCGGGCTTGGCTTTGGCCGGCGCTTTTGGCTTGGCTGCCGGCGCTTTCACCTCGGCGGTCTTGCCTGCGGTTTTACTGCCCGCAGCCTTCGGTGATTTTTTCGGTGCCAGTGCTTCGGCCTCGGCCAGTTTGCGCGCCATCTCCCAGTGGCGTGATTCCTCGCCTTCGGGTTTACCTTCCGATTCCCAGATTTGATAGGCGAATTCGCGAATGCGTTTATCGTCGGTGCTCATCGCAATACTCCTGAACTGAACCCATGCTTACGTTAAGTGTTGGATAAAGAGATTGACCGGGACATCCCCCAGCGCGTCGCTGATATTCAGCTCCCTGTTTTTTGTGACTGCGCGGCTTTGAAAAAGTCCCTTCAGGTTTGTTTCGGAGGCGGCGAACGGTAAAACCACCCGTGTATCGCCCCAGCGCAGCGCATCGACCTGAGGTACAGCACTGTTTTCCAGCAACGTCGCGCAGCGGATCGGCACGATCACGATGGCTTGCCGGCCCTGGTGTTCACGGGCGAACGCGAGCACGTTGTGTGCCTGTGCGCCCAGCACATCGAGGGCCTGATACGTGCCACGCCGGAACAACTCGGCATGCTCGACGCGCAGGTTCAGCACCTCGGCGATCAAGGCTTGCTTGATGCGCCCGTCACGCCAGTGCGCGAGCCAATCGCCGATGGCCGACGGATCCGCCAGAGCCTGCTCGCGAGCGGCGTAATCCACCGGCCGGCGGTTGTCCGGATCGACCAGGCTGAAGTCCCAGAACTCGTTGCCTTGATACAGATCCGGCACCCCCGGCACCGTCATGCGCAGCAAGGTTTGCGCCAAACCGTTGAGGGCGCCGGCCGCTGCGATGCTGTCGACCGTTTTGTTCAGGGCCGCGCGCAGCAGTTCGCCTTCTTCACCGGTGAGCAGCTTTTCGGTGAAGGCCTGCGCCGCCTGTTCATAGGCGTCATTGGGTGCGCTCCAGCTGCTCTGCAGCTTGGCTTCGCGCAACGCCTTCTGCTGCCATTGCCAGATGCGCTTGGCGTAGTCAGCGAAACCTGCCTGATCGCCATCGTGCAAATCCAGCGGCCAGCTGCCGATCAGGGCTTGATAGAGAATCAGCTCATCACCGCTCGACGGCATTTGATCATCGCTACGAACCGGGCGGGCGAGGGCGCGCCATAGCTCGATCTGCTCGGCGTACCAATGGCTGCGTTCGCTGAGCACGGCCAGACGCGCGCGGGTGTCTTCGCCGCGTTTGTGATCGTGGGTGGCGGTGGCCAGCAGGTTGTCCGGGAACGTCTCCAGGCGTTGTTGATTGAGGGCGTGAAAGTCGCTGACCGGCGCGCTGAACTGTTCGGTGTTGTAACCGACGTCATTGCGTGACAGCAGCACCGCCGAGCGATACAGCGCGGTGTCTTCCACGGCTTTGGCGGCGGCCGGTGAAGTCAGTTGCTGGAAGCGTACACAGGCATGCTTGAGGATCTTGCGCGAGCGCCCGCGCGGTTTTTGTCGCCATGGCGTGCCGCCTAGCCATGCAGCGACGCAGTCAAGCACCGGCCAATCGCCTTCGCCGAGGGTCTGCCGCGCACCGTCCATGGCCTGCTGGAAAAATATCTCGTCCTGCGCCGAGCGGCCCATCGCACTGATGTAGGTGCGATACACCGGAAAGTGCACGATCAACGCCTGCAACACCCGGCGGATGGCGCCGAGAGTCAGGTCACGGGTCATCAGGTCATCGCGGGCCACTTGCAACAAAGCCTGGGCGACGCTTTCGCAGTCGCTGGCCAGCGAGCCGTTGAGGATCTGCTGACGCGCCAACTGAGCCTCTTCGATAAACGCGGCGGGGCGTTCGCTGCGCCGTTGCCACAGGTCACCGAGCACGTATTCGCCGTCCGGGTCGTGTTGCAGCAGCGACAACTGATTCATGAACTCGTAACCGGTGGTGCCGTCCACCGCCCAGTCGCGGCGCGGCGTTTCGCCGGCACCGAGGATTTTCTCGATGTAGATCGGCAAGTGCCGCCCGGGGGCAAGCAGATCGACGCGGCGCCTCAATTTTCGGCAGTAACCGCGCGGATCGGCGAGACCGTCGATATGGTCGATGCGCAAACCATCGACCAGCCCTTCGGCGATCAACTGGAAGATTATGCCGTGGGTCGCTTCGAATACTGCCGGGCGTTCAACGCGCAGACCACCGAGTTCATTGATGTCGAAAAAGCGCCGCCAGTTGATATCGTCCGCCGCCGTGCGCCAACTGGCGAGGCGATAGCTCTGGCGTTCGAGCAACTGATGCAGCGCGTGGAAGCCGTGTTCAGTGGTGGAATCGTAACGCGCCGCCAGACTGTCCTCGATGGCCTGGCCAATCGGTGGTTCGCCGGCCAGTTGCTGCAGTTCTTGCTTCAACGGCCGGGCCAGCGAATGCGCGTCGGTCTGGTAGCTGAGCGCACTGAACCGAGCGGCCAGCGGCTTCAGCGCGTCGACCGCGTTGAGCAACTCGCCATAATCGTTCGGGCAGATCGGGAAGTGATGGTCGTAGTGTTCGACGTAAAAGCTGCCGTTCTGCGCATTGAACTGCAGCTTCAATGTGCCTTCCTGCAAGGCCACGCCGTAGTCGCTGCCGAGAAATGGCAGGAGCAACTGGCCTTCCATCAACGGGTCCGGCGAGTGCCACTGAATGTCGAAGAACTCGCCATAAGGGCTCAGGCGTCCCCATTCGAGTAGATCCAGCCACCACGGGTTGTCATTGCCACCAACCGCCATGTGGTTGGACACAATATCGAGGATCAGCCCCATGCGGTGTTCGCGCAGGGTGCTGACCAGCTTGCGCAATGCAGGTTCGCCGCCGAGTTCCGGGTTGACCTGCGTCGGGTCGACCACGTCGTAGCCGTGCATCGAACCGGCGCGCGCGGCAAGCAATGGCGAGGCGTAAATGTGGCTGATGCCCTGGCGGGCGAAATACGGCACGAGTGGCACCGCTTGTTCGAGGGTGAATCCCTTGTGAAATTGCAGACGCAGGGTGGCGCGCAATGGCTGAGTGAGCGATGAGTTCATTGGTCACGCTCGGCAGCCTGCAGCCGCGCACAGGCGAGCAATTCAAGACGTCGCGCCGCATCAACCCCGTCAAGCAACGCTTCGCTGGTGCCGGGCAGGCGCCGCGACCAGTTCGGATGGGTATCGATGGTGCCCGGCAGGTTCGCCTGCTCGTCGATGCCCAGCGCATCTTCCAGTGGCAGCAACACCAGCGGCGCGCGGGTATGGCCAAGGAAACGCACGCTGGCATCCACGACTTGATCGGCCTCGTGGGACTCCTCACGGAAGTTCTGCGGATCCTGACTCAACGCCCCGCGCAAGCCTTCGCGTTCACGCTGACGGTGGCGGCGCCATTCGATTTCACCGTTGGCGTCGACAAACCCCAAACGGGCATTCCAGTCGATATCGCGACCATGCCACCAGCCGTTGAGCGTCGGCAGATCGTGGGTGCTGGTGGTGGCCAGCGCGTTGTCCGGCCAGTCGAGAATCGGTTTGAAGCGGGTGTTGTCCTGTTCGAACAGCAACACGCGCATGCCGAGCATCGAGCGGGCGATCAGTTTGGCCTGCAAGCCATCGGGCACGGTGCCGAGGTCTTCGCCGAGGACGATGGCCTGGTGACGATGGGATTCGAGGGTCAGCAGGCGCAGCAGATCGTCCACCGGGTAATACAGATAGGCGCCGTCGGCCGGCGCTGAGCCATTGGGAATCACCCACAGGCGTTGCAGGCCCATTACATGGTCGATGCGCAAGCCGCCGGCGTGGGCGAAATTGGCACGCAGCATCTCGATGAAGGCGCGAAAGCCATTGCGGATCAGACCTTCCGGGGAAAACGCAGAAATTCCCCAGCCCTGGCCTGCGCGATTGAGGATATCCGGTGGTGCGCCAACGGTGAGCGAGGCGAGCAGTTCGTCCTGAAAGCTCCAGGCCTGGCTGCCGGCGCCGTCGGCGCCCACGGCAAGGTCAGCGATCAACCCGATGCCCATGCCGGCGCTGCGCGCGGTGGTTTGCGCGCGCTCAAGACAACGATGAATCAGCCATTGGCAGAAGGCGAAATAACCGATGCGCTCGGCGTATTCTTCGGCAAACGCTCCGAGGGCGGCGCCGCGCGGGTCGTGCCAATGCTCCGGCCATTCACGCCAGTCGAGGCTTTCACCGCGGGCGGCGCGCATCTCCTGAATGGCTTCGAAGCGACAGTGATTTTCCAGGGCTTCGCCGCCGGCGTGACGGAAACTGGCGAAGTCCGGGTGCAACGGGTGATCACCGGCCACAAACCCTTCGTACAAGGCGTGCAGCAGTTTCTGCTTGGCCTGCGCGGCGGTTGGCCAGTCGACCAGTTTCAGGTTTTCCAGTTGCGCGAACTGCTCGGCCAGCCCGGCGGCATCGATCGCGTCACGCAAGGCGCGCTCGCCCAGAATCGCCCCCGGCGCGGCATACAGCGAATTGAGGAACAAGCGGCTGGACGGCGAATAAGGGCTGTAACGGCCGGTGTCGGCGCTGAACATCGCGTGCAGCGGGCTGATCGCCAGCGCATCGGCGCCGCGCTCACCGGCCACCCGGCCCAGTTCTTCCAGCGCCTGAGTGTCACCGAAGCCGCCGTCGCCGGGGCGGCGCAGACCATACAACTGCACACTCAGACCCCAGGCGCGGGGAATCGGATTGCCCACCGCATCGCCGACGCTGTAGCAGCGTTCGGGCGCCACGGCGAGGGTGAAATATTGATCGTCGATGTGTACCTGCTGATAGCCGACCGGGATCAGGCCGGGCAATACCGCTTCCGAATCCAGCTTGAGGTTCATCCGCGAGCCGTCTTCGAGATGGATTTCGCATGGGGTTTCAGGGGCGAAATAACGTGCCAGATCGACACCGACGCCGACATCGCTGGTCAGCAGGGGCGGCAGGTGACGGTCTTGTTGCACTTGTTGCAGTTGCAGCAGGCTGGCATCGATTTCCTGCGCGGTGCTGGCCGGGTGGCCGAGGCCGATCAGGACATTGCGCAGTACCGCTGGCGCAACCTTTTGTGCGCGGCCATTGGCGTCGATCCAGTCGACGGCGAGGCCGGCGCGGCTTGCAAGAATTTCCAGTTGCGCATCGCTCATAGGCGCTCTCCAGTCAGAGGTTGCAAAGGGGGGGCGGCCGTGAGGCTGACAAGCGCGCAATACGGGGGCAGCAGGCCCTCGTCCGCCCCCTCGACGGCAGGCGGCTTTTGAAACAGCCACACGGCGCCGGTTCGTGGAGGGTTGACCACCGCCGTATCGCTGAGGTTCAGGTCGATTCGCAGCTCACTGCCATTGCCCAGTCGCCACCGCGCGCTCACGGCGCCATGGCCGAGCATTTGCGCCCCCAAGGCCTGAGTGCCAGACAGGTGGGGGATGATGTGTTGATGGCGTAATTGCAGAAGTTGCCGGTACAGCGCGAGGGTTTCCTGCTGATGCGTGGAGCCATTGCCGATCAGGCGTGGCTGTGAGGCATGGAATGTCTGCTCGGCATTCGGGTCAGGAATCTGCTCGCGCTTGTGCGGGTCGGTGAAGGCACTGAACCCGGCGAACTCGTTGCGCCGACCTTCGCGCACCCGGTCGGCCAGTTCGCCATGGTGACTGGTGAAGAACAGGAACGGCTGCTCGGCTGCGAACTCATCGCCCATGAACATCAAGGGAATCATCGGCGACAACAGCAGCAACACCGTTGCCGCTTGCACAGCACGCGGATCGGCCAATTGATGCAGACGCTCGCCAAAGGCGCGGTTGCCGATCTGGTCGTGGTTCTGCAAGAACAACACGAACGCGGTCGAAGGCAGATGCTCACTCGGCTCGCCCCGAGGTTCACCGTGGCGGGTGATGTGGCCCTGAAACACAAAACCCTGGCTCAGGCAGCGGACCAGTTGCTCGGTGGGCTGCATGGCGTAATCGGCGTAATAAGCGTCGGTTTCACCCGTCAGCAACACATGCAGGGCGTTATGGCCGTCATCAAGCCACTGCGCGTCGTAATCCCGTTCGAGCAGGCTCGACTGGTTCAGCTCGTTCTCGACGGTCAGCCATACGTGGCGCTGCGGATTGATCTGCTGACGAATGCGTTGCGCCATTTCCCGCAGAAACTGCGGGTCTTCGATGGCGTGCACGGCGTCCAGACGCAAACCGTCGAAGCGGTATTCGAGCAGCCACATCAGTGCGTTTTCGATGAAAAACTCACGAACCTCGGCACGGCGGAAATCGATCCCGGCGCCCCACGGCGTGTGCTTGTCCTCGCGAAAGAACCCTTTGGCGTAGCGGTTGAGGTAATTGCCGTCCGGGCCGAAGTGGTTATAGACGACGTCGAGAATCACCGCCAGACCGTGGCTGTGGGCGCTGTCGATCAGATGTTTGAGTTGTTCCGGGGTGCCGTAGGAGGCTTGCGGGGCGTAAGGCAGCACACCGTCGTAACCCCAATTGCGCGCGCCGGGGAATTGCGCCAGCGGCATGAGTTCGATGGCGGTGATGCCCAGTGCCGCCAGCCGCGGCAGATGCTGTTCGACCTCGGCGAAACCGCCGAGTGCACCCACATGCAGCTCGTAGATCACCGCTTCGTTCCACGGCCGACCCTGCCAGGCCGTGTGCCGCCACTGATAGGCCAGTGGATCGACCACCATGCTGGCGTGGTTCAGATCTCCATCTTGTGCGCGGGAGGCCGGGTCCGGCACCTCCTGCTCGCCATCAATCTTGTAACGGTAGCGGGTGCCCGCCGGGCAGCGGGTCTTGATGACAAACCAGCCATCAGCCTGAGGCAGCATCGGCAGGGACTTGCCGTTTTCCATCTCGACGCTTGCGTAAAACGCGTCGGGTGCCCACAGCGCAAATTGGGTGTGTTCGGCGTCCAGCATGATCGCGCCGTGGGGCCAGTTCTCTTGGGTCCGTAACGGCATCGTGAAGAATCTCCCTGATTATTTGTGGTGAGCTTTACCCAGCGCCTTGGCGACCAGTTGTTCGTAGAGTTCAGCGTAAGGTTCGACCGCTTTGCACCAGTTGAACGGCGCCGCCATGGCCCGGCAACGCATGGCGTTGAGCAGGTCGGGGTAGGCGAACACCTTGAATGCGCGGCTCAGGGCTTCGCGGTAGCTGTCGGCAGTGGACTCATCGAAGAGAAAACCGGTAACGCCGTTTTCAATGGTGTCAGCCAGGCCGCCGGTGTTGCGCGCCACCGGCAACGAACCAAAACGTTGCGCATACATCTGGCTCAGGCCGCAGGGTTCGTAACGCGAAGGCATCAGCAGGAAATCGCTGCCGGCAAACATCCGCCGGGCGTCGGTTTCGTTGAAGCCGATGCGTACGCCGATCTGGCCGGGAAAGCGCAGGGCCAGTTCGCGCATGGCGTGCTCTTCTTCCGGCTCGCCACGACCGATGATCGCGATCTGCCCGCCATTCTGCACGATGTACTCGGAGACCGCTTCGGTCAGGTCCAGGCCTTTTTGATAAACCAGACGCGAGACCACGGCGAACAGCGGGCCCTCGGAGTCCTTCAGGCCAAACAGCTCACGCACATGCGCAGCGTTGATGGCTTTGCCTTCCCAGTCGCCAATGGCAAACGGCGCAAACAGATGCGGATCGGTCGAGGCATCCCAGCTTTCGTCGATGCCATTGGGGATGCCACTGAGCAAGCCTTGCTGGGTCTTGGCGGCGAGAAAGCCGTCGAGACCGCAGCCGAAATCCGGGGTGGTGATTTCCTGGGCGTAGGTGGCGCTGACGGTGGTGATGTGGCTCGAATAGGCCATGCCGGCCTTGAGGAACGACATCTTGCCGTAGAACTCCATGCCTTCCTGTTGCAGGGCATGGTTGGGGATGCCCAGTTCCGGGCAGGAGCCGAGGCTGGTCACGCCTTGATAGGCGAGGTTGTGAATGGTGAACAGCGTCGGCGTGCGCTGCCCGCGCCAGTGCATGTAAGCGGGCGCCAGGCCAGCCGGCCAGTCATGGGCATGCACCAGGTCCGGGCACCAGTGGATTTGCGCGAGGTTGGCAGCGATATCGGCAGCGGCCAGACCCAATCGGGCGAAACGAATATGGTTGTCCGGCCAGTCGCGGCCGTTGTTGGCGCCGTAGGGCGAGCCTTCACGCTCGTACAATTCAGGGCAGATCAACACGTAGATCACCAGACCGTCCGGCATGTCCATGCGCCCGATCTTGCACGGCGGCAGCGCGGCATGGCCGCCGAGTTCGCCGATGATATGAATCGGGTTCTCGCTGTGCATCACTTGCGGGTAGCCGGGGATCAACACGCGCACATCGTGCAAATGCGCCATGGCACGGGGCAGGGCGGCGGAAACGTCACCGAGACCGCCGGTCTTGACCAGGTCGGCGATCTCCGAAGTGACGAACAACACTTTTTTCTTGTTGGGATTCTGACTCGCTACCGGCGTCAGCGTCTTGGTGCCGGGGACGTTGATCGATCGGCTGCCGGGAACGCTGACGGTGCTCGCTTCGCCTACTGACTGCTGAACACGTTCTCCCTGAATATCCAATGCCGCACTGATCATATGAATCTCCCGTCTTGTTGATCTGATTCTTGTCTTGAACAAACCCTGTCCATGACCACGTCCTGTGGCCGGGCGCAAACGCGCCACGCATCGGTGAGCAAACGCTACCCAACACGCGCAAGCAGAATGGGTGAAGAGGTCATTGCAAGGAATGAACCAGCCGCGTTCCCCCTGCCTTTCAGATGACCCGCCGCCTTTAGCAAAAGTTTCGATTATTTTGCTGTGGTGTGACCGGCCGGTTTTGCCCCGCGAAAGTCAGTCTAGGCCAGATCCTAGAGCGGGCCAGAGCAAATGGGTAAATTGTTCGACAATCGGTTGCGAGGCAAAGAAATCGGCGGCTTGCAGAGGGAATTGCACCGACGAAGTACAGGTTTTTTTGCGAGGGAGGGCCAAAACGGTGACTGGGTGGTCACGATTTTGTGCTAGCGAGAAAGGCGGATGCACTGTTGTGGTGCGGACAGTTTGTTGATGGGGGGACAGTGAGTGCCCCTTCGCGAGCCTGCTCGCTCCCACATTGGATCTGCGCCGGGAACAGATTTTCTGCCCACTGAAGATCCCCTGTGGGAGCGAGCCTGCTCGCGAAAGCAATGGTCGCTACACCACCGTATTCATGAAGGTCTCAATTCAACAGCCGAAGCGGATTACCTGCCACCCAAGCCTGAATATCCTCGATCATCTGCGAAAAGAACTGTTCATAGTTTTGCCGGCTGACATACCCGACGTGCGGCGTCGCCAGCACATTGTCCAGTGTGCGAAACGGGTGCAGTGCCGGCAGCGGTTCCTGGTCGAACACGTCCAGCGCCGCGCCAGCGATGCGTTGTTTCTGCAAGGCCTTGATCAGTGCGGGCTCATCGACAATCGGTCCGCGTGCGGTGTTGACCAGCAGCGCCGTCGGTTTCATCCAGCCCAATGCCTGAGCATCGACCAGGCCGCGACTGCGCTCGCTCAGCACCAGATGCACCGACAGCACATCCGCTTGTTCAAACAGTTGCTGTTTGCTGACGCGGGTCGCGCCCGCCAGTGCTGCGCGTTCAGCGCTGAGGTTTTCGCTCCAGGCAATCACCCGCATGCCGAACACCTGACCGAACTGCGCCACCCGTTGGCCGATACTGCCCAGACCGAGAATGCCCAGGGTCTTGCCGTGCAGATCGCCGCCCAGCCCTTGCTGCCAATTGCCGGCGCGCAGCGAGTTGGCTTCGTTGAGCAGATTGCGTGTGGCGGCCATGATCAGCGCCCAGGTCAGTTCCGGCGCCGCGTGTTTGTAGCTGTCGGTGCCGCAGACCTTGATCCCCAGCGCCGCTGCTGCCTGCATATCCAATGCCGCGTTGCGCATGCCGCCGGTGACCAGCAACTTGAGATTGGGTAACCGCTTGAGCAGGTCTTCATCGAAACGCGTGCGTTCGCGCATCACGCAGATCACCTGGTACTGGCCCAGACGTTCGGCCAGCGTGGCGTTGTCCGCCGGGTAATCATGTTCGAACGTCACTTCACCGAGGCTATCAAGAACCGCCCAGTCAACCACGTCGCGAGCCACGCCTTGCCAGTCATCGATCACTGCAATCTGCACCGCCATCAGCCTTACCTCATCAACGAACGGGATTGGTTTTGCTCAGCCAGCCCAGCAGCTCTTTGTGGAACTGCGCCGGTTCTTCCATCTGCGGCGCGTGGCCCATGCCGGAGAACTCCACCAGCGTGGACTGCGGGATCAATTTGGCCACCTGTTTGCCCAGCACCTCATAGTGGCCGATTTTCGCTTTCACCTGCGGGGGTGCCAGATCCTTGCCGATGGCGGTGGTGTCGGACGTGCCGATCAACAGCAGGGTCGGCATCTTCAGGTCCTTGAACTCGTAGTACACCGGCTGGGTGAAAATCATGTCGTAGATGAGTGCCGAGTTCCAGGCCACCTGGGTCTTGCCCGGGCCTTTGCTCAAACCGGCAAGCATGTCGACCCAACGGTCGAATTCCGGTTTCCAGCGGCCATCGTAGTAGGTCGTGCGCTCGTACTCGCGGATGCCCTGAGCGTTGACTTTCAGTTCGCGCTGATACCACTGATCGACGCTGCGGTACGGTACGCCGAGGGCTTTCCAGTCTTCCAGACCGATCGGATTGACCAGCGCCAGCTGATCGACCTGTTCCGGGAACAGCAGCGCATAGCGGGTGGCGAGCATACCGCCGGTGGAATGACCCAGCAGCGTGGCTTTCTGGATGCCCAGCGCTTTGAGCAGTTGCTGCGTGTTGGTCGCCAGTTGCTGGAAGGAGTATTGGTAACTGTCGGGTTTGCTTGAGGTGCAGAAACCGATCTGATCCGGTGCGACGACCCGGTAACCGGCCTCGCTCAACGCCTTGATCGAACTGTCCCAGGTGGCGGCGCAGAAATTCTTGCCGTGCATCAACACCACAGTGCGACCGTTGGCCTTGCCGTGGGCGGCGACATCCATATACCCCATCTGCAAGGATTTGCCCTGGGACTGGAAGGCAAAGTGTTTAAGCGTGTAAGGGTATTCGAAGCCCTCCAACTGCGGACCGTAAGCCGGGCCTTCGGCGGAGGTGGCGTAGCCGGGTGTGGCAGCCTGCGCGAACAGGGGCAGGGCGGCGGTCAGGAACAGGCCCGGCAGCCAGCGGGAAAACGTGACAGACATGAGGTCAAACTCCGTTCGAGATTGGCCGATGCTGAAGCGGCCGGATTAGCGCGACGTTAAACACAGGCAATGCCAGTGCCGGAACGTTCAACCGGACCAGCCCAGCGTCAGCAGGGCCAGCACGGCGTAACGCGCGCCTTTGGCAACCGTCACGATCAACAGAAAACGCCCGAGTGGCTCGCGCATCACCCCGGCGATCAGCGTCAGTGGATCGCCAATGATCGGCAGCCAACTGAGCAGCAGTGACCAATGACCGTAGTGTTCATAGTGCTTGCGCGCCGTGGCCATGTGCCTGGCGCTGACCGGGAACCAGCGCCGATTCTGAAATCGTTCAAGCCCACGGCCCAGCCACCAGTTGACCAGCGAGCCGAGTACATTGCCCAGGGTGGCGACCGCCAATAAACCCCAGAGCCAGTAACGGTCGCTGACGATCAAGCCAACCAGCAGCGCCTCGGATTGCAACGGCAACAGCGTCGCCGCGCCGAAGGCGGCAAAGAACAAGCCGATGTAAGCGGCGCCCATCAATGAGCCGGATAATCCGCCACTACCACGTCAGTGCCGTCCTTTTTCAGGCCGATCACCTGATACGCATCGCTCATGCCGTCCATTTCCATGCCCGGTGAGCCCATCGGCATGCCCGGCGCGGCGACGCCCAGCAGGTCATCGCGTTTGCTCAACGCCAGCACTTGTTCAGCCGGTACATGGCCTTCGACGAATTTGCCGTTGATGATTGCGGTGTGGCACGAGGCAAGACGCGGCGGCACGCCATGTTGCTGCTTGAAGCTGCTCATGTCGCTTTCGACGTGGTCCTGGACTTTGAAGCCATTGGCTTGGAGGTGGCTGATCCATTTTTTGCAGCAGCCGCAGTTGGCGTCGCGGTGGACTTCGATGGGGATCAAGTCGGCGGCCTGAGCCAGGGAGGAGATGAAAAGGGTGCTCAGGGCGAGCAGGCGCAGGTGGGTTCGCATGACGGGTTCTCGGCTCGGTTGGCGGTCAAAAAAGAACGTATTTTGACCGGTTTTGCTTGCCCGGCATCAACGGAGTGTTTCCAGTTGCTACAAGACAGACTGGCAGGATTATCGTAGATCACGGCTGACCGCCCGATGAGTGCGAAGTGACAAATCTGTCAGGCTGATCGCCGAACCCTGTGGGAGCGAGCCTGCTCGCGAAAGCGTTCTGTCAGTCGATGCATTGGGCGTCTGAAATACCGCATTCGCGAGCAGGCTCGCTCCCACAAGGGTTATCTGTTTTGCAGAAAGCCATTGTGGGAGTTCATGAATCAGCTGACCTTGAACCGCCCCATGATCGCGCTCACCCGGCTGTTGGCTTCCAGCAGTTGTTGCGTGTTGAGTTCGCTGGCCTGGCCGCTTTGCACCAGTTCGTCGACCATGTGGCGGATCTGCACCATGCTGCGGTTGATCTCTTCGGTCACCGCACTTTGCTGCTCGGCGGCGGTGGCGATCTGTGTGCTGAGGCTGTTGATGTGGCTGACCGAACCGGCCATTTCGTCCAGACCCGAGTTGACTCGCGCGGTGGCGTCGGCTGCCGACTGGCAACTGGCCTGAGTGTTTTCCATGGCGCTGACCGAGGAGCTCACGCCTTGGGTCAGGCGGCTGAGCATTTCGTTGATTTCCGAAGTGCTGGCCTGGGTGCGTGCGGCGAGGGCGCGAACTTCGTCGGCGACCACGGCGAAGCCGCGACCCTGTTCACCGGCGCGGGCCGCTTCGATGGCCGCGTTGAGGGCCAGCAGGTTGGTCTGGCCGGCAATCGCGCCGATGACGCCGAGGATTTCGGTAATGCGCTGGGCGTCCTGTTGCATGTTTTCAACTTTATGGGTGGCGCTGGCCACTTCGTCGATCAGCGCGACCACGCTGTTGGTCGCTTCACCCACCACCACCCGCGAACGGTCGGCGTTTTCGTTGGCGCGTTGGGTGAACGCTGCGGTTTCGGCGGCGTTCTGCGCGACGCTTTCGGCGGTCGAACTCATTTCAGTGATGGCGGTGACGGTCTGGTCGGTTTCCGAAGCGTGGCGCAACAGGATCTGACTGGTGTGCGCCGAGGTGCGTTGCAGGTTGTCCAGGCTCGAGGCCATGGCGCCGGTCGCCTGGGTGACTTCGCCGATCATGTTTTGCAGGTAGGCGATGAAGGTGTTGACCAACACCCTGTCGATGGCGGCGCTGTCGAGCAGCGGGATGGTTTGGGTGATGCTGCGTTGTTGCGCCTGGACCTTGTTCAACTCGCCCTGGATCTGTTCGGCGACCTCGGCGATGCGGTTGAGCACCACCTGTTCTTCGGTATGGCGCAATTTGGGCGCGACCAATTGACTGATGCCGACCACGGTCAGTACCGACAGCAGCAGGATGAACAGAACCAGAAACAACGTGTAGCGAGCCTGTATGGAACGGAATGCGGGCATGGTGACTGGTCCTTGAGCGGCGATCTTATTGTGGGTGTCGAGGTAAACGGCAGGGTTACACCAGCGTATCGTCGGCAAATGTGGAAGCTTTAGGTACTTGCGTCCAAGAATCGACGTCAGTGACCAAAGGCGAGTATCGAGGTTGATACACGCATGGGGCGTCGAGCGATTTGCCGATCAAAAAAACCGTCGAGGAGTTTCAGCGGGGCGGCGGCGAGTCAGTATTTCCGGGCGATTGCTGATTTGTATCGAGATGTACAATAATTGTAACCAAGGGTTGGTGCCATCACTCAGCCGGTAGATACTCCCCGGCATTCATTTGGTTCAACAAGGACATCTCATGTTTATTGCACAGGGAGTTTTCTCATGACGATCGGCATTGTCGGCGGTTGGGAAAGCAAGGCTGGCGTCATGGTGCGCAACACTGGCGCGAAGAAGCAGGTGGCACAAAGTGTCAAGGTGCAGCAGATGCTCACCATGGTCGGCAACGATCCAAATGCGTTGAATACTGCCGAAATGGACAAGCAGGGCCTGCGCAAAAACATCAAGGGCTTTGATCCGGCAAACGTTTCAGTCAAGCAATTAGGCAACTTGAGCGCTTTTCTGCGCACCCGTGGACTGATCTCCGAGATCACTTCCTTTACGTTGATGAACGCCGGTGACAAGTTCGATCGTTTCGGCGTGACCAAAGACGTTGATGCCAAATTCAACGCGCTGGAGTATTTCGCGACCCAGCTCGATGCCATCCAGAACAACGGCCTCAACGGCAATGCTTACGGCAAGAGCCTGATCCCTGAATATAAAAAAGCGATTTACGTCCTGCAGAATCTGAAGACCTACGGCGAAGGCAACGCTGCGAAGCCGGCGGACGAGGGCATCAAGGCCAAGGCTTGAGGCTATAAATGGCCCGCAGCGCAATGCCGCGGGCCTGGTCGATCCGGCGTCGAGTGTTTAATTGCCGGCAGCTGGCGGTTCGCTCAAGTCAGACCTGAATGGCTGTTGCGCCTGATCATGCAAGCGCTGCATGTGCGGGCAATGCAAGGCCAGCTTGCCCGGTCGATAACCACGGTGAAACAGCGCCAGCCATCCTTGGCCCCGATCATCCGGGGCCACGCCGGTAAACATGAAGCCCATCGTCGACAAGCTGCGCATCGCGCTGGTGAAGTCCTGCGCAAGCCTGAGTTTGATGGAAATCATCCAGTGTCGGGGCAATTGGCGCAGTTGTCTGAGCAGGTGGCTGTCGGCGGTTTTCAGAACCACGTCATAGCGCCCTGAAGACTGCTCGAAATGCACCGGTGGTCCCACCCACGGCTTCTGCTTTTCCTGAGTGCCGAACGCCCTGCACAAGTACAGCATGAAGTCGCGACAGCTTTCCGGCCATACCAGTGCAGGGAGCGGGCGCCGGTAATCGTCGATGGCAATGAAGCCGACAACGATCGACTCCTTCTGCGCCCGGTCAAACGGTGACGGAACATAGTCGAGCAACAAACCGGTGCTGACAAAACCCAGGCGTTCAGCCATCCGTTGCGTGTACGGATGTTGAGTGACCTGTTTAATCGTTACACCACGGCAACCCAATGCCTGTGCATGTATCAGCAATCGCTGGCCGAGCTGGGTGGCTACGTTCTGCCCCCGTGTGCTCGGATGCACCAGGCTTAACGCCAGTTCTGCGGTATACGAGTCCTCATTCCTGCATAACGTTGCATGGCCGAGGATCTTTTTACCGGTCACCGCTACCAGTGAATGCCAGCGGCCGTCTACATGGTTCTGGCTGATCATCAAAGGCATGTAAACATGGGGCTGAACGTAATGGTCGCCATAGATTTCCCGAAACAGGCGACTGACCGCTGCCGCATCACCGGGGCGATAACTGCGTAGCGTCACTGTTTCCATAAGGGCTGCTCCGCAGGCGGACTGTCGTAGACACGAAGATCGACGGTTCGCTGGCGCTTGCCGGACCGGGGGTGGCGGGCCAACGCCTCGCCGGTGCAGCAGGTGACCTGTACATCAAGCAGGCGCTCGGCGATCAGTTGTTCCATCACAGGGTAGTGTTCAATCAATGCGGCACGCAGTTGTGCGCTGGTGTTGGACGTATCAGGCGTTAGCACGGCGGACACCCATTTAATGCCGACAACATCCTGGTCCTGCACATGGTCGATGATCAGTTGCCAGTCTTCGCCGGCAGTGATGCGCTGTACGATCGCGCCGATTTCGTCGATCAGCAGAGTCAGGGTGCTGACCCGCACGCGCTGACTGTTCATGCTGCGCCCCATCAGGGCGAACTTGCGCATGGGCGTCGCAGGCGGCTCTCTCCAGCAGGCCAGATCGCCAACGGGATAACGGATCAACGGCATGAGTCGGCGGCTGAAATTGGTAACCACCAGGCGCCCGATTCGGCCACATTCCTCAATCACTTCGCCGCTGTGTTCATCAACGATCTCCACCAGGCTATGGTGAGCCAGCATACGGTGTTCGCCCAACGCGCAGTCGCGGTCGCTGACGCCAATCAAGCCGGCATCGACGCTGGCGTAGCCAATAGAAGCGACCCGCGCGTTGGGAAACACATCGCGCAATACCTGCAATTGCCCGGTAAACAGGCTTTCGCCGCCGTAGAGCAGGGTAGTGACCGCGTTCAGTGTGCGGCCCTGACTGCGCAACCAGCCGGCGAATGTCAGCAGATGGGCCGGTACACCGGCGAGCACATTGATCCGATACTGCACGATCGAGTCGGCCAGCACAGCCGGGTCGACATTGCCGGTGAAAGGGAACTCGGTGACGCCGCTCTGGACATGGGCCAAGGCATCGTGAATGAAGATGAAGCTGGCATACAGGTCGCCGACGAAAAACAGGTTGGCGATTCGCTCGCCAGGGTTCAGTTGCTCGGTGAGGTGATGGCCGAAGTCGCGTACCAGCGTTTGCCATTCCAGGGGGGTGAACACTGATAGTTTGCCGGCGCTGGTGGTGCCTCCTGTTTTGAGCACCAGCGCTTTCTGTACCGACCCCGTCAATACCGGCCATTGATCAAGGTCGTGGCTGGCATGCCAATAGTCCTGCGCATCGGTCAGCGGCAGGTCGCCGGGGTGCGATATCGCTTGTGCAACCTGCTGGAAATGTTTGCGGTAGTAGGGCGAGTGCTGTCGGGCAAAACCGAGCAATGCATTTAATTGAGGTAGTGTGTTCATGCCGATCTCTTCAAATAGGCGCGCATTCAGGCGCAAGCGGCGCATCAACGGCGCGCATCGATTAACAGGGGCGTCTTGCCGCTGTGGCGGTTCCTGAAAAACTGCTCTGGCGCGCATTTTTCAACGTCCACGGTCAGCAGTCCGGTGCGCAGCAGAGTGGCCAGCGTCGAATAGCCTTGCAGGCGTTCATGGATGTCTTGCGGCTCGCACGGGCAGCGCAACAGCAGGCGTTCGACGCCATTGGCGGTGTGATCCATAACCAGTTGAAATGCGCTCTGCAGGTGCTCGGCCAGCGTGCTCAGGCAGATGAAATCAGTGCCGATACGCACCAGCCTGCCGTGTCTTTGCAGCAGCTCGAAACGCGGTGAGGTCAAGCCGCAGGCACAGGGGCCGGGCAGCCATCGCCCGCTGTCGCCGACCTCATAACGCTGGACCCGCTGACCTTCGCGCGCGGTCGAGGTGAACAATAATCTGCCGACCTCGCCGGCCACGACCGGGGTATCGTCATCGAGGGTGACGATTTGCAGATGCTGGATATCGCTCAGCAAGTGAAAGACGCCGTCGCCGCTCGCTGCGCAGGCATGGCCGAGCGGGCCGGCATCGACGCTGCCGTAAACCGCCGAGCGGATACTGCGCACGCCACAACTGTGCAACAGCTCGCGACACTGCTGGCTGAGGTGCTCACCGCCCAGGAAGACTTTTTCGATGGCGCCATAGTCGCGCAAGCGTTGCTGTTCGTTGAGGAACAGGCGCTGCAGGGTGCTCGGCATGCCGATCAGCACGGTCACGTGCTGTTCGACGATCAGTTGGGCGATCTCACTGTAGTCATCATCGGCAGGCGCACCCATCGGCAGGTGCCGGGCGCCTAACTGTTCGAGGACCTTGGCAAAACTGAAAAAGCCGCCGTACAGCCCGCCGCTAAAGAACAGGTTCATCACTTTGTCGCGATGCGGATCAAGACCGGCGGCGAACAAGCCGTCGGCGGTCGCGCGCATTTGGCGCTGGAAGTCGCGATAGCTGAAACCGGACAACGCCGGTGTGCCGCTGCTGCCGCCGGAGCGAAAGTACAACTGAGCAGCGTCTGAAATCGACTGGCTGACAAAAGCCTGTTTGTCCATGATCGGCAGGCCGGCCACGGCAGGTGGCGCCGGCTGCCGGTCGAGGGTGGCGTGCACCGGCAGCTGCATGGCCGGCAGGCTCACCGAGACCCGCCGGCTCAGGCGTTGCAGGGCGTAGACGCCGTCATGGGGTTCGCCGTCATAGCCGTCATGAATCGCATTGATCGGGGCGATGCGCGTCACACCGGCGGCAAGCAATGTGTGCGTCAGTTCGATCACTTGCTGCGCCGGGCACAGCAGCGCGCAACTCTGTAGCACGTTGCGCCAGCTCAGCAAATGACGGGTGATGAGCGCGCGTGGCAGCGGTTTGAGCAGCACCGTGCGAAACAGCGGGGAGGGCGCCAGTTGTTGCTCGTGTGTCCAGATCACGCGCCAGCCCGGCGCGCTCCAGACCTCGGCAGTCAGGCCGGAAAAACTTTCTCCCAGCCGCACCATGGCGGTATGGCTGGTGATCTCGGCGGCTTCCTGCAGGCTCGGTTGCAGCGCCGGCCAGTGTTCGGCGCGGCGCTCGAAGGCCAGGGCCAGTCTGGCGCCGATGTCACGCAGAACGGCGCGATCGTCACTGTCCACCAACACCCATTGCGGGCTGGAGCAGGCTTGCTGATCGAGGCGACAGACTTCATCGGCGATGGCGTCCAGGGCCTGTTCCGTGGCCGCGTCAGGGCTCAGGTATACGAAACTGATGCGGTGCCCCCAGTCGATCCAGCGACAGCCGGCCGGGATCTGTTGGCGAATGGCTTGCAACGCCGCTTCGCCGCCCCAGGCCGAGACACCATTGGCCTGTTTGCACAGTTGGCCGATCTGCGTGGTTGCCACGGGCAATACCGCGACGTAGTGGCCGAGCTGGCCGCTGCAGTCGCACTGCGCCAAGGCCTGCAGCAGGCGCGCACTCAGGCCTTGATCACTGCTGCTGGGGCGCAGCCAGTTGAGGTTGCCGGCCAGCAGGCTTTCCAGCACCGCACAGAACCCGAGCAGTGGCGAGTTTGCCGGCGTGATGTGCACCACCAGTCCCAGTGGGCGCCAGGCTTCATAACGGGGTTGTCGATAGTCAAAGCGGCGCAGCGAATCGGCTTGCTCACCCAGCTCACGTTCAACCTTGCTGTGCAGTGCCGCGGTCTGACAGAAATCGATCAGGGCCAGGCGCAGCTCATCATCCAGTGTCACCGGTGGGGTGGCACTGCGCAGTTGTTCGGCGAAGACCGCCGCCGCATTGACAACGGTTGTGCTGTGCAACGGTGTTTCGAGGTACTGCGCCAACCCTTGCTGAAGTTGGGCCAGGGCGTTGTCGAGGGTGTAGTCGGCGTGCAGTTGTCCGTTGATCAAGTACATATCAATGGCCCCCCAGCAGGTCGGCAGCCGCCATCGCACAACTGCGGCTGGCGCTGGTGCCGGCGCGGCCATGCAGTTCGAACCAGTCGCTGGTCAAACCGCAGGCACAGCTTGAACCGGGGTGCAGGGTGGCCAGGTCACTCATGACCACGGCATGGGCGGGACTGGAGGAAATGTACGGCGAGACGAAGCTCAGCAGGCCGCGTTGGCCATAGGGCAAGACGCTGAAGTCTGCCGTGTCACGTACGTAAACCTTCGAATACACCGGCACGTGGAAATGATGGTGGGCACACTCAACGTACGGCACGGCATGTTCGACCGCGCCATAACCATCGCGGCAGCGGGAGGTGGCAATGCCCAACTGCTTCTGGATGCGTGCATACAGCTGAGCCTTGGGGACTTCTTCGGCCGCGCGGGTTTTCCAGCCGCCGCCGAAGAACGCCAGCGAATGCTCCGGCAATTGCACATCGTCGACGGCAGTGGCCTGCATTTGCTCAAGGGTCTGCCAGAGAAAAGCCGGGAAACCGAAGATCCGCACGGGCAGGCCCTCCTCGGCGAATGCTTGCAGGGCGGCGATCACGCCGAAGACGTCGAACTGATGACCGCCGCCGGTATCGCGCAGGGCATAAACGATACGATTGGCAGGGGCGAAACGGCAGAGAAACTGGTCAGTGTAGGAAGTGCCCAGGGTGATGCGGCCGTGTGGCTCGTAGCTCAATAACAGGTAGTTGCACGGGGTGCCCGGGGTATTCCAGCCGTAGTGGTCGAAAACTCGTTCGACCATGAGTTGGGCGCCCGCAATGCTGCGCTCGTCATAACGCATGCGGCTTTTCTGGCCGCTGGTGCCGGAGGAGGTCAGCTCCAGGGCGTTTTCTCCCGTCGGGCTGAGCAACAGTTGTTGCTTGAAGAAGTTGGCAAAAATCGGCGGCAGGCCGGACCAGTCTTCGACAGTGTGCAGTGCTTCACTGTCGAAGCCGTTGGCCTTCAACCAGTGCTGGTAGCCCGGCGTGTGTTGGCGGTGGTATTGGCAGATTTCCGCCATGGCCCGGTCAAAAAGACCCGGCGGCATGGAGTCGGCGCAGTAGGGTTTGGGCAATGCGCAAAGGGCATCGCCAAGGGGGAATTCATGCATCATCAATAGTCCATTATCGAGGTGTGACAGGGGTGGGCGCGCGAGCGTTGTTGTGCAGAACGCGCCGCAGAAATGGCAGACACAGCAAACCGCCCATGGCTGCCCAGAGTGCGAACGCCTGCAGGTTTTCGCCGCCACCGAGGGCGGCAATCAGCGAGCCACCGGTGCCCATGACGGCAATCGACAGCATGCCGATCAGGGCCGAGACCAGGCCTTTGCTGTCGTCACTGGCAAACAGTGCCAGGCGATACAGCGCGGCATTGCTCATGCCCAGACCGACTGCATACAGCGCCAGGGCGGCAACCAGCAGGGTGACGGAGCTGGCCGCGAGCGCCGAGCCGAGCAAGGCCAGAAGTCCCAGGCAGTACGGCCAGAGCGCCAGGCGAATCAGGCGTGGCAGTGGGTACCGCGGCAGCAATCGATCAAGAATCAGGTTGCCGACAATCACCGCGGAAAATACAGGTATCTGCCACAAGCCATACTGCACAGGCGAAAAGCCGTGCCTCTGGATCAGCAACAGCGGCGTAAGACCGATCCAGGCAATCAGCGGCAGACTCATCAAGCCCAGAGCGAGGCTGGCGCACAGCAAACTTCGATTGCGTAGCAGGGCCAGATAGCGTTCAACCATCCGTCTCATGCACAAGGGCACAGGTGCTTGCTGTCCACCGTCCAAACGTACGGCGCCGATGGTCTCCGGCATGTACAGATAGAGACCGAGCCAGGCTAACGCCGCCGTCAGCCCAAGGCCGAGAAATAGCTGGCGCCAACTCAACCATTCAAGCAACAAGCCGCCGAGCAACGGCGCGAGCAGGGGTGACAGCAACGCGACATTGCCCAACAGGGCCATGAGCCGTACGGCATCGGCTTCGCAAAAGACTTCCTGCAACGCCGGGTAGCTGACCGCGACGACAAACCCCAGGCCCATGCCCTGGATCAGACGCAAGGCATTGAAGGCTTCAATGCTCTGGCTGGCATAGGCCGCAGTAATGGCCACGCCAAACATTGCACTGCCGATCAATAACAGGCGACGTCGACCAAATCGGTCGGACAACGGCCCGATCAGCCATTGCAGGCAAACACCGCCGAGCAAGTAGAGATTGAACGCGTTGGGCACATGCCGCTGATCAGCGGCGAAGTCCTGAGTGACCGTCAGCATCGCCGGCATGATCATGTCACTGGCCATATAGGTCAGCAGTTCAAATAAGGTGATAGCCAGGCAGAAGCCCAAGACTTGCACCGGGCCAATGGGGATTAAAGTTCTCTGCATAAACGTCCCTGTTTTATCGGTCGAGAAGTAGTTCGCAGAGACTAGGTTGAGTCGTTGGGGGAAATCTAACGGTTTGCTGAGACTTTAAATTTCAAATACTTGCAGGATATTTGTAAGACTTTACGTGAATTGAAAGGGCTGGGCCGTCACCGGTGAGCGGGCAAAAAAATGCCCGTCGCATGACGGGCATTTTTGGCTGGACGATGTCGTGTGAGTCACCTGGCTAACAACTTCAGGTGGTCTGGCGGCCCGGTAGGATTGCGCTATCGATGGTAGTAACCGGGTCCGGCAGCGCAGTAGCGGTGGTGGTCGCCATGCCAGCCCCCGTGGGGGAAAATAATGCAGCCACTCAAGGTGAGCACGGCCAGCAAGGGAATCAGCCAGGTGATTCGACGCAGCATTTGAAAATTCCTCATGGTTACGCCGCCATGAAGCCAAAACTCTTCAGCGGCTGTAACATGAGACCCGCCAAATGCCAGCGCATCCCCCTAAAACGGTAAGCGCATGGCATGCAAACCGATACACAGCGGATACATTTCAACGCTTCAGGAACCTTTAATGACTCAGTCGCAACGTTTGAAATACTCGATTCTGATCGCCGTCTCCGTACTGGCGATCATGCTCGGCCTGTCCTGGCTGCAGAACGCCGGGATGATTACTGAAAAGATGTTCCAGTACATCGCCATCGGGGTGGCGGTGATCGTGGTGGTGATCAACGGCGTGATGCGCCGCAAGGTCAAACCTTGACGGCGATCGTCGCGCGCCTCAATCGCTGTTGAGGACCGCAGCAGCCTGCGGATGCAGGCTGTAGCTCTTGTCGGCGTTGAAGGTGATCACGCCTTCGGCGCACAGGCGTTTAAGCACTTCACGCACGCTGAGGAAGGACAGCGGAATGTCCAGATCCAGCAATTGGCTATGCACACCGCGTACGCCGAGGCGGCGCTCACTCTGTGCGGCGACCAGCAAGGCGTCGATGACTTTAAGTCGAATCAGGCTGGTACGCAGGCCGAAACTCTTGAGCAGCAGGCGAATGCGCTCATTGCCGTGTCGTTCGACACGCGCTTGGAAATCGCTCGCGTGAGGGCTCCTGGAAGCTCCTTTTGGCGCCGGGCTACCGTCCGTTGGTAGTTGCGAGTTGTACATGCGGTTACTCCTTTCAGAGCCTGATCAGGAAAGTTTTTTCGTGCTCTCTAAACAAGACGTTTCAGCTCGACAAATCATGAAAGAAAAAATGTAGAAAATTTGTCGCCGATTTGTCCTTTCTCTGTGACACCCCTGCCAAAGCGCAACGCGCAGGCTTAATTTTTTTTCATTGGCTTCGTTTACAGGGAAGGCTCATCGCGCGTGGACGCGTGGGCGTCATAGCGGAGCAGGTGTGCTCCGCACTTCGGCATTTGCATCAGGAGCGAGCGTGATTATTTCCAGGCAGTTAACCGCATTGACCCTTGCCGGCATGTTTCTCGGGCTGAGTCTGTCGGCGCACGCATTGAGCCCTGCGGCGCAAACCGTTGCCGACATTCGCCGCACGACCTTCGGCGTACCGCACATTCGCGCGCAGGACGAGCGTGGTCTGGGCTTTGGTATCGGCTATGCCTACGCGCAGGACAACCTGTGCCTGCTGGCCAACGAGATCGTTACCGTCAATGGTCAGCGTTCGCGCTTTTTCGGCCCGGACCAGTTTACCGTCGAAGAACGGCAGAACCGCGTCAGTGATGTGTTCTTCAACTGGCTCAATACCCCAGAGGCGGTCCAGACGTTCTGGCAGGCGCAACCGATCGAGGTGCGCAATCTGGTGCAAGGCTACGCCGCCGGTTACAACCAGCAACTGGCCGAGCGTCGTCGGCAGGGCCTGCCTGCGCAGTGCCAGGGTGAATGGGTACGGGATATCACCGCCCAGGACCTGGTGAAACTGACCCGTCGTCTGCTGGTGGAAGGCGGGGTCGGCCAGTTTGCCGAAGCGCTGGCCGGCGCCACGCCGCCGCAAGCCAGTGCTCAGGTGACAGGCGAGTCACGCGCCTATCAACTGGCAGAGAGTCGTCAGCAACGGTTTGCCCTGGATCGCGGCAGCAACGCCGTGGCGGTGGGTAGCGAACGCTCCTTCAATGGCCGTGGGATGCTGCTGGCCAACCCGCATTTCCCTTGGGTCGGCGGCATGCGCTTCTATCAGATGCACCTGACCATCCCTGGCAAACTCGATGTGATGGGCGCGGCGTTGCCGGGTCTGCCAATGATCAACATCGGTTTCAACCAGCACCTGGCCTGGACCCACACCGTCGACTCGTCCAAGCATTTCACGCTGTATCGCCTGCAACTCGATCCGAAGGATCCAACGCGTTATCTGCTCGATGGCAAGTCACTGCCGATGCACAAGCAGACCGTAACGGTGCAGGTGAAACAAGCCGATGGCCAAGTGGTGCCGGTCGCGCGGGATATCTACAGCTCGCAGTTCGGCCCGATCGTGCAGTGGCCGGGCAAGCTCGACTGGAACAATCAATTCGCCTATAGCCTGCGCGACGCCAACCTCGATAACGATCGAGTGCTCAAGCAGTGGTACGCGATGAATCAGGCGACAACGCTCAAGGATTTGCAGGATTCGGTACACAAGATTCAGGGCATCCCTTGGGTCAACACCCTGGCCGTGGATGCCAAGGGGCAAACCCTGTACATGAACCTGTCGGTGGTACCGAACGTCAACGCTGCGAAGCTGGCCAAGTGCAGCGATCCGCGTGCCGGGCTGCAGATGATCGTTCTGGACGGCTCCAACAGCGATTGTGCCTGGGATATCGACCCGCAAGCGGCGCAGAAGGGCATTTACGCATCGAGCCAGTTGCCGCAGTTGCTGCGCAAGGACTTCGTTCAACACTCCAACGACTCCGCGTGGCTGGCCAACCCGGCGCAACCGTTGACCGGGTTCTCTCCGCTGATCAGTCAGGACGGCCAGCCACTGGGCTTGCGTTCGCGTTTTGCGCTGGATCGGCTGAGCACGTTGAGCGAAAAGGGCACGCTGACGGTAAAAGACTTGCAGCAGATGGTCATGGACGATCAGGTGTATCTGGCGAGCCAGGTGCTGCCGGATCTGTTGAAGTTCTGTGGCGCGGAACAGGGCGCCGATGCCGCCGCCTTGAAACCGCTGTGTGCCAGCCTGAAGCAGTGGGATGGCCGGGCCAATCTGGATTCCGGACTGGGGCTGGTGCATTTCCAGAACATCATGCAGACCTTGCAACAATCGCCTGATATCTGGCGCGTGGCGTTTGATCCCAAAGACGCCCAAAACACGCCGCGTGGTCTGGCGATCGAGCAACCGCCAGTGGCCAAGGCCCTGCGCGCGGCGATGCTGGCCTCGCTGGAAACCACCGGGAAAATGGGCCTGAAACCTGAAACCCGCTGGGGCGATATCCAGGTCGTCAGCAGTGGCGGTCAGCAGACGCCGATTCATGGCGGTCCGGGGCCTTTGGGGATCTACAACGCGATCCAGAGTGTGCCGCGCCAAGACGGCAAACTTGAAGTGGTCAGCGGCACCAGTTACCTGCAAGTGGTGACATTCGACGACCAAGGGCCACACGCGCAGGGCTTGTTGGCGTTCTCGCTGTCCAGTGATCCGGCGTCGAAATACGCGGCGGATCAGACCGCGGCCTTCTCGAAGAAACAATGGAGCGTGCTGCCGTTTACCGAACAGCAGATCAAGGCTGACCCGCAGTATCAGGTGCAGACTGTGCATCAGACATTGAAGCGCGATGGGGAAGTGGCGGCGCAATAAACGCAGGCATTTGTCAGGAACAGACGTGAAGGCCGCCCCTCGCAAGAGGCGCGGCCTTCAGTTTTTTGGCGGTTGTTGCGCGATGGCGTTGATCACCGGGTTGCCGTCTTTGTTGCGTGTCAGGTAGACCGGTATCACCTTGGGCAGAGACCCGCCGAGGTTGTTCAACTCTTTGATGTTGTAGACACCACCCACGCGGATCGTACCGGTGCTGCTATCGGCCAGCATCAACGGTTTGTTCAGATAACGGTTGATCAGCGGCAGCGCTTCATTCAACGCCAGGTTGTCCAGTATCAGCTTGCCGTTGCGCCAGGCCAGGGCGGCGTCATTGGGGTAGGTCTGGCTGATTTGCGGCATGTAATCGCCGTGCTTGTAGCGGGCCTGCATCGACGGCCCCAGGCGCAGACCATCACCCGGTAACGCCGCGTTGCTGGTCACCAGCACAGAACCTTCGACGAGGTTGACCCGCACCTGGTCCTCGTACATCCAGACGTTGAAGCGGGTACCGGTCACGCGAATCCGTCCTTCGCCGGCGCGGACCACGAAGGGGTGGCTCAGGTCATGGCTGACAGTGAAGAACGCCTCACCCTTTTTCAGGGACACGCGGCGCTCGTCCTTGTAATTGCTGAAGGTCAGTTCGGTATTGAGGTTCAGCTCAATCTGACTGCCGTCCTCGAGCGTGACCTGCCGGACAGAATCGGCGGCTTCGAAATGCTGATAGCTGTTGGGCAGCCAGCCGAGGTTCCAGCCCGTGTAGGCCGCCAGCGGTAACGCCAAGGCACAGACTGTTGCCGCGAGCGCGTACTGACGCCAAGGGCGGGACGCTTGGCTGATCGAGGGGCTTTGGGCAGTGGCGGATACGGGACGCGGCAAATGTTCGGCGACGTCCCAGATTTCCAGCATCGCCTCGTACTCGAAGGCGTGCAGCGGATGGGCGTCACGCCATTGTTCGAACTCCAGACGTTCCTGAGCAGAGCAATCGACGGCGTGCAGACGCATGCACCAGTGCGCAGCGGCATCAGTGATCGCATCGTATTCAGCGTCCGAAAGGGTGTCTTGGGTCATGAAGTCGTCCTGATTTCGCGCATTCTAACCTTTGGGGAGAGTCGCCGAGAACTGCCGTCATGGCATTTGCCCATCAAAGTGGAACTTATTTTTCCCGCAGGCGCCCAAAAAGCAGGACGTCATGCGACTACTATCCACAAATGGAGTGAAAAAATGATCAAAAGAACATTCGCCGCGATGATTGCCACTGCGAGCCTGTTGAGTGCTGGCGCGGCACTGGCGGACCGGCCGGGTGCCGGCTGGGTCACCATTGAGAAAGCCATCGAGATCGTTAAAACCAAGGCCGGCTATGTTGAGGTTTACGAAATCGAAGCCGACAACGACGGCTACTGGAAAGGTGAGGGGCGCAAAGCCGACGGCGCTGTTTACGAGTTCCGCATCGACGGCGCGTCGGGCAACGTGTTGCGCGATCAGAAAGACTGATTCGTCGAAGTACCAATGCGCAGTATCGCTACTGCGCATTTTTTTTGCCTGCGGTTTGCTTACAGGTCGAGTTTGCGGCCCATCATGCAGATCAGCATGGCCACGGAATCGGCATTGAGCAGGATCGTATTGACGCGCGCATCCGACGCGTTCTGATCGAGAAAGGCGTTACGCGCCTCGGTCAGGGTCGTACTGTTGGTTGCCTTGAGAATGCCTTTGCACGCCGCTGCTTCGGACAGCCCGTCGATCTGGTCCAGACCTACCCACGCGTGATCTTCGCTGCTCCACAATCTAAACAATTGCTCACGCGGCGTGGTCAGGGACAACACGTGGTGCTGATGATCCTCCTGCGCCTGCTTGAGCAGTTTGCCAATTGTGGTCTGGGTCGAAATCAGATCGGCGAAGGGCCGCCGGGCTTCGACCATGACGATGTCCTCGGCCTTCGACACCTGGTGCGCAAACTCATGAATCAGTAATGCGGCCTGAGCGTGACCTTCCACGTTGAACGGTTCGGTCATTCCGGTTTTGTACCAATCCAGGCGCTGATCGAAAAAACGCTCGGTGAAATGCACTTTTTTCTCGGCATCATCGTCGAGCACGAAGGCGGTCATGTCGCTATGCGGGTACTTGTTCGAGCCGACGACAAAGCGATCGGTGTTCATCAGGTCTTCCGTCGGGTCCACCAGCGCGTTGCAGATCGGTACGATGGTTTCGTGGATTTTGCCGAGCAGATCGGCGTCAATCGTCTTCACACCGAAAAACGATTTGAGGAAGGCTTCAAGCCGGGTGTTGGCCACTTTGTTCTTGAGCTGCGTCAGATTATGCAGGCTGTTGAAGGCGTAATACCGCGCCAGATCGACCGCCTGCACCAGCATCCAGGCTTTGAGCGGGTGTTTGCGGCGAATCTCTTTCATGCCCTGCGCTTCGATGTTCAGCAGCAGGCTGGTGGTGAAGTCGGGTGCTTCACGGCGATTGAGTTTCGACAGCGCCTTGCCGAAACGGATGGTCCGTGCGCTGCGGTCCAGTACCAGTGAAGTGTCTTTTTTACGCAGCGCGTGGCCATAGTTTTTGCCATCGAACAGGCGCCAGGTGGCGCCATCGTTTTTGATGCGCAAGGCTTTGCCATCGATGGCGGCATACGTGGTCTGGCTGGCGCTGTCCAGGTACGTGGCCTTTGCAGCATCGTGGACCAGATCCTTGAGAGCGATCGTTGTTGCTTCATACCGCTGCAAGCTGGTGCGCAACGAAGAGGTCGGCTGGATATCTTTCCACGCAGGCGCAAAGGTCGGTTCGGCGGCGGCAGGGGGGTTCTCATTCGGGGCGGCTGTCTGAGGCTCGTCCGCGGAATCCGACACGGGTGAGTCTTCCAGGGACAGACGACCGATGGTGATCATTTGTACGGCGCCGTCGATAAATGAGCGCAAGGCCCGTCGCCAATGGTGCGCCTGCAGGTTTTCTGCAGAGTCCTCGAAGTCTTTGTAGGCTTGCCAGAGAAACGGTAAATAGGCGAGCTTTCCGGGATGCAGGCCGGTAACGCGTTTGAAACCATCGCTGAACAGGTGTTTCACCGTTTCCCAATCCGCCTGTGCGTCGGTCAGGGTCTGGCAACCGAGAAACTGTTTGAGCAGGTTGGTGTTGTCACTGAACAGCTGTTCCAGCAAATGGCCGCTGATCGGCTGAGGGTCGAGGGTCATTTCGCTGGTTTCACCGACGCTCGATTGCAACAGGCTACGAAATATCGCTTGCTGTGCGCCGGGCAGTCGGCGGAGCAGCAGCGACTGCAGGGGCCCCGGCGTATTGAGGGCGCTGATCAGGCTGGCCGGCGTTTCGAACTCTTGAAACACGGTGTCGAAGTAGGGTGCGTAGAGCACCGTCGGACCTTTTTGCCCGCTGCCCGGACTCAAGACATACAGGCCCAGGGCTTTTACCGCCGTAGCGCCAACGGTTTTGATCAGCGACAACGGTGATATCACGGCATGCGCGCCAGTGACGGTCGCCCGTGCGCTGCCATCTGGCATATCGAACACCTGGCTGATGTGTTCGAAGGCGTTATCGGACAGTACGCCTTGCAGTTTCAGGCTGTGGGCATGCTGCAGCAATTGCCAGGGCAACTGGCGGATGAAGCGTTGTTTGCGCGCCGTGTCGTCGGTCAGGGTCTTGGACACTTTCGCCGCGTAGGTCGACGATACGTCCAGCGAGAGCAGCAACTGCTTGACGGCTTGCTGGTCCAGGGCTGTGGGTATCACCTTCGACGTTTTCGAGGTGATTTTGAAGCCGGTTCCTTGAGCGACATTAACGTGGTTGAGGGCGAACCCGGTGAGGCTGCGCGCCGGGCCGGCCAGTGCCAGGTTGGGTGTGATCCGGATATCCTGCGGATCCAGTTTACTGTTGGGGAATCGTTCGTCGAGGAGCGTCTTCAGGCGTTGTTTGACGTGGGAGGTCAGGTCGGCAACGTTGTCGAGGTAGTCCTTGTCGTCGCTGGCGCTGTTGTGCCATTGCTGCAGCAGTTCGAGGTGTCGCTGCTGTTCCTTGACGGGGGCCATGCCCAGCCAGGCCGGTAACGTCTGCTGTTGATTGACGGCCTGGCAGACACTGATCGCCTGAACCAGATTGGTGGCGTCGGCTGTTGCACTGAGTTTTTTCAGTGCGGATGCCTGGCGGGTTTTATCCTTGATGCGGCTGCGCACTTTGTTGCAGCGGGCCAGAAACTGCTTGATCGCTGACGCTACGCGATTGCGCAGCGGGCTGCCTTCTATCAAACGAAACGGGCCAAGCGTGTAATTGAGGTGGAACCGCCACTGCGCTGGTGCCAGGTTCTCCAGTAACAAACCACGTCGGGTAGAGTCTTCAAGCCTGGCTTTGAGTGCCTGGCGTGCCAGACCAAGGTTGGCGAACGGCTCCAGGCCCATGGCCGGTGTCCAGAGAATCACCCGTCCGGAATGCCGATCATCAAGACCGCCGCGCTCGGTCAGCAAAAAACAACTGGCCAGCGGCAATAGTCGGGTTTCTCCAGGCGCCTCAAGGGTGAGCGAAAAAACATCGGGGCGAAAGCCGTTGATGACCTTGCGCTCGTTACGGCTGTGGTCTTCGGCGGCGAATACGCTCACGACCATGGCCAGATCGGTCGCTGACAGACTGCCCTGCACACGTCTGAACCGCGCTTCACCGCGAAGTCCCACCGACAAGGCATTGACCCAGTTGGCCTGAATGCTTTCCAGGTAGGTGCGCTGTTCGGCCTCGGTCGCAACAGGCTGGGCACTGAACGTTTCGTTGAGTACGGCCTGGACTGATTCATAGGTCTTGATCGCCGCTACTGCGCTATCGGCCTGTACGCTGGAGGGCTGCTGATTGCCGCTCAATACCGGCCGCGTGCTCCAGCGGCCATTGGCTTCCAGCTCCAGTAAACGCTCATGGATCATCGCGCGGATATCCAGCGCCTTGTCAAACAGGGCATGCACCTGCACGACACCGTCGCTATGACGGAACACTTGCAAGGCGTATTCGATGTTTTGCCGTTGCTTGGTAATGATCGCCTCGAACAACACCGTAAAGATCTCACCGGCGATCGGTTCACCTGAAACATTAGGCTTGTCGAAACCCAGGAAGCGCGCGCGTTCTTCAAGGCTCAACAGGGCGTACATCTCGTCTTCGTGCCCGGCGCTGGCGAATTTCGCCAGTACGGTGCGCTGTAAATCCTGATAGTCCGCCAGCACCTGCAAGCCGGAAGAGGGGGTGTACAAAAATGCGTGGGTGTCGTCGATCATCAAGGAGCCGGCGGGTTCAATGAAATTGGCGGCGTGTTCCCAGACATGCACGGTTTCGAGGGTTGGCCGGCGGCCACCGGCAATCTGCTGAACGATAAAATGCAGGTTGTTGAATTGCTCGGCCGTAATGATATTGGCCTCACGCTTGAGCAACAGCTCTGTGCGCGCCTGACTGGCCAGTGCCTGACTGAAAAATCTGCGCCGCGTGGCGCCATCGGCTGAAGCTGTGTTCCAGTAGCTCTCCATTTGTTTGAACAGTAAGGGCTGCAGCATGCTCGCCGCATGGCTGACCGCATTCTCCCATTCGGTTTGATCCTCGTTGTCCAGCGCTTGTCCGGGATTGGAATATTCACGTTTGTGCTCCGCGGGCCAGTGTGGGTGGCGGTAGAACATCAGGACGGCATCGCTCAGGCTCATGGAGTTGTGCCAGTTCCGTGAGGCAGCCTGAGTGGTCTCGTTGTTCTCGCTGGCCGGCGTATAAAAACTGACCTGTGTGGGGCGATGCGAGTGCTTGCCCGAGGGTGGCTTGAGCAAATCATCGAGTACTTGATCAAGCAAGTCGGTCAGCGAAGGCAGCTTGTTCAACTCGTTGAGCATCGCCTGCGCCTCGGTCTGGCGCGCTTGCACAATCACTGCCTTTTGCGACTCGAAGACATCCCCCTCGATGGTCTTGAACGACACGCTGATACCGCCTGCTTCGAGCAGGCTGCGCCGTTGCGACATCGCCATGAAAGCCAGCAGGTTGTCATCTTCGCTCGCTGCTTTGATCTGCGTTTGCAGTGCGCTTTTGAGGCTGGCGCGGCTGTCGAATTTGCGGATGCCATCGTAGGGCGTGTAAAGGATGTGCGCCTTTTCGTCAGGTGTCGCACTCAGTGTAAAAGCACCGGCCAGCGGCACCGGATCCAGGCCTGCGGCGTTGAGCACAATGCTTTCGGCCAGCATCGAAGGGGTCTGCGCGCTACGCAGTGTGTGAGTGGCAAGCGCAACGTGCGCAAGCCAGCGGAAATCCTTTTCCGTCAGGTCGTGGGTTTTTCCCAGCGCCTTCCACAAACCGGGTGAATTCAGCGTTTCAGCAAATAACAGGTGAGAGGCGGTAGCCATGGTGGAGTCTCGAGCGTGGCGCCTGCGCAGGCGCGGGTGGGTTGAGGCTCAAGACTGACCGCACGCATGGGGTGGCAGGTGGTACATAGTTATCGCACTGACGACGGCCAAGCGTGGCAACGTGCCAATGCCCGACTCCAGGGTTGACAGACGACCGGCATGCCATGGTTAATCGGTGGGCGGTTGTCCGTACGCTGTTGTTCCCTCCAATAATCATTCTGGAGCTTCAGATGTCTGCGCCACACGATCCTGTTCCTGCTGCTGTTTCGTCCACCTTGTCACTTGAAGCGCTGACCCATCTGCTCGAAACGATTTTTCTCAAGCATGGCACGTCTGCCGAGGTCGCCCGTTCGCTGGCGGCCAATTGCGCCAACGCCGAGCGCGACGGAGCCCACAGTCACGGGGTGTTCCGGATTCCCGGGTACGTCTCGACCCTGAACAGCGGCTGGGTCAATGGCTGCGCTGTGCCGCAGGTTGAAGACGTGGCATCGGGGTTTGTCCGCGTCGATGCCGGCAACGGTTTTGCTCAACCTGCGCTGGCGGCGGCTCGACCGTTGTTGATTGAAAAGGCGCGCAGCGCCGGCATCGCCGTGCTGGCGATTCGTAACTCCCACCACTTTGCGGCGCTCTGGCCGGATGTCGAGCCGTTTGCCGAAGAGGGGCTGGTGGCGCTGAGCGTGGTCAATAGCATGACCTGCGTGGTGCCGCACGGCGCTGATCGGCCGTTGTTCGGCACCAACCCGATTGCCTTTGCCGCGCCCCGGGCCGGCGGCGCACCGATAGTCTTCGACCTGGCCACCAGCGCGATCGCCCATGGCGACGTGCAGATCGCCGCGCGCAAGGGTGAGCGCT
Organism: Pseudomonas sp. Irchel 3E19; assembly: GCF_900187585.1. Lineage (NCBI taxonomy): Bacteria > Pseudomonadati > Pseudomonadota > Gammaproteobacteria > Pseudomonadales > Pseudomonadaceae > Pseudomonas > Pseudomonas sp. Irchel 3E19. Next base: position 49,286 of record NZ_FYDT01000015.1, on the reverse strand, counting down.
TGCCCGCCGGAATGGGCGTGGACAGCCTCGGCCAGCCGACTCAGGATCCCAAGGCGATTCTTGAGGGCGGGGCACTGCTGCCATTTGGCGGGCACAAGGGGTCGGCCCTGTCGATGATGGTCGAACTGCTCGCCGCTGCGCTGACCGGGGGCAATTTTTCCTTTGAATTTGACTGGAACAATCATCCCGGAGCGAAAACACCGTGGACCGGGCAGTTATTGATTGTCATCGATCCGGACAAGGCCGCCGGGCAGAGTTTCGCCGAGCGCAGTCAGGAACTGGTGCGGCAGATGCACGGCGTGGGCCTGAAGCGTTTGCCGGGCGATCGACGGCATTTGCAGCGGGCCAGATCGCTGGCTGAGGGGATTGTGCTGGATGAACAAACGCTGGCGCAATTGCGCGAATTGGCTGCTTCGTGAACCAAGGCAGCTGAAAGCGGGCGGCGAGAGCGCTTGCTCCCTCGCCGCAGTTGTTTCGGTGCGGTGCTTTAAGCCGATGTGCTTAACGACGACCCAGCAACAAGCCGACCACCAGACCGAAGCCGGCCGAGATCGCCACGGTCTGCCAAGGATGGCCGCCGATGTAGCTTTCGGTGGCCTCGACAGCGGGTTTGGTGCGGTCGCGCACGCTGGAAACCGAATCCAGCGCCTGTTGCAGCTTCAGGGCGATTTGCCCGCGCAGGGTTTCCGCTTCCTCGCCGACCAGTGAGGCGCTGCTCTTGAGCAGTTTGTCGGACTCTTCGATCAGGGCCTGAAGTTCGCTGAAGGCTTGATCCTTGATTTGGTCTTCGGCGGCTTGCACGGCGGATTTCCGGGCCATTGGGTGACTCCTTGCAGTTGAATGGACAGTGATCAATGGAGTGTGGCGCTTTGTGAAAAGTTGCACTGAATTTAGGTCAGAAATAAAAACCTGCGCGGGAGATTTCCGTCGAGCGTGTAAGATGTCGCCATTTTACGCAGCAGGATAATTCCCCATGAGTTTCAATCTGGCCGACAAATCCCTCGCCGAGCGCGCCGCTCTGGAAGACGAGAAATCCCGTCTGTTCGAACTCTGGCAGAACAATCTGGGCAAAGCCAAAGGCGAAGCCGCGCGTTTGTTCGGCGAGCGCGCCAAGCGCAAGGGCAAGTGGGCCGAGTGGGTCCGCGCGGAACTCGACGGCATGTCGCCACCGGAGTTCGCCAACATGGTGCGCAGTGAAGTCAATCGCTTGATGGCGGCCAGCAAGTAACAGCGTTTCAGTTCGCGCTGAAGCAAGCGGCGATGGCCTCGCGTACCTTGACCACCACCGGATCGATCTGTGTATTGGTGCGCCAGCCCAGTTCGATCGGGTAGCGCGGCAAGGCCAGCGGGCAGGGTAGCAGCGTCAGTCCGCTGAGCGCGGCAATGCACTCGGCGGCATGCGCTGGAATCGTCGCGACCGCCTGACTGCCCTTGAGCAGCCAGGGCAATGCGGCAAAGTGCGTGGTCGAGGCGCAAACCCGACGGCTCAACCCGACCGCCGCCAGCCCCTCATCGGTAATGCCGATAAAACCGCCGGACGACACCAGAAGGTGCTCGCGGGCGACGAACTCCTCCAGATCCATCTGTTGCTGGCCGGGCGCCAGGCTCGCCGGATCGACCAGGCACGCATAACCGCCTTCACCCAATACCTGACGACTGAGCATGCGTTCGGCAAACCCGCCGGCGGTGATCGCCAGGTCGATGCTGCGCTCCATCAACGCACGGGCGACGATCTGGCTGTGAGTCTGGCGCAAGATCAGCCGCAGCTTCGGTACGCGGCGGGCGATTTCCTCAATCAGACGGCGACCGTAGGCGATTTCGAAATCATCTGACAGGCCAACAGTGACTGAACGGCCGTCGTACTGATTGGCGGCCGGATCGACCATCGCCAGGCTTTGCCGGCACTTGTTCAGCGCCTCGCTGATCACCGGTTTCAGTTGATTGGCCTTGAGCGTCGGGGCCAGACCGCGTCCGGTACGCACGAATAATTGATCACCGTAAACCTCACGCAAACGGCGCAATGCCGCACTGACCGCCGATTGCGTCACGCCCAGGCGCAACGCGGCGCGGCTGGCGCTGGATTCCTCATGCAGGGCTTCGAAGACTTTCAGCAAGTTGAGGTCGACCGTGGCGATATTCATTTGGCTCATATCATTCAGTAGTGAGCGGGGCTTTATTCATGATCCCGTGGCGCCGGAGAATCGGCAACACTTGAATCGGATGGAGTGAACGCGATGCCCAAATCAATTGTTGCCGCCCTGCAAATCGGTGCGTTGCCCGGCGGTAAAGGCGAAACCCTGGAACAGATTCTGAGCTGGGAACCGGCAATCATCGAGTCCGGCGCGGCGCTGGTGGTGATGCCGGAAGCGCTGCTCGGCGGTTATCCGAAAGGTGAGGGGTTTGGCACGCAGCTGGGTTACCGCTTGCCGCAAGGTCGCGAAGCGTTTGCGCGGTATTTCGCCAATGCCATTGACGTGCCGGGCGCGGAAACCGACGCGCTGGCCGGGCTGTCGGTACGCACCGGAGCCAATCTGGTGATCGGCGTGATCGAGCGCGCCGGCAGCACCTTGTACTGCACGGCGCTTTACTTCGACCCACAGGCCGGTCTGCTCGCCAAGCATCGCAAACTGATGCCCACCGGCACTGAACGGCTGATCTGGGGCAAGGGCGATGGCTCGACGCTGCCGGTGCTCGACACGCAGGTCGGCAAGCTGGGCGCGGTGGTGTGCTGGGAAAACATGATGCCGCTGTTGCGCACGGCGATGTACGCCAAGGGTATTGAAGTCTGGTGTGCGCCGACCGTGGATGAACGTGAAATGTGGCAGGTCAGCATGCGCCACATCGCCCATGAGGGTCGTTGCTTTGTGGTCAGCGCCTGTCAGGTGCAGGCGTCGCCGAAGGAGTTGGGGGTGGAAGTGGCCAACTGGCCGGCGGATCGGCCGTTGATTGCCGGAGGCAGTGTAATCGTCGGGCCGATGGGCGATTTGCTGGCGGGGCCGTTGCGCGGGGAGGCGGGGTTGCTCACGGCTGAAATCGATACCGACGAATTGATCCGCGCTCGCTACGATTACGACGTGGTCGGCCACTATGCGCGCCCGGATGTGTTCGAACTCAGCGTCGACGAACGCGCCAGACCGGGAGTGCGTTTCCACCCATAACCTGTGGGAGCGAGCCTGCTCGCGAAGCGTTGGGTCCGCCAATATCAATGTTGAATGTGCTACCGCATTCGCGAGCAGGCTCGCTCCCACATTGGAATTGTGTTGTGCCAGAGATTAAGGTTTTTGCAGCCATTCTTCGCGGCTGATTTCCCAGATTTCCCGAGGCAGTCGGCCGCTGACGAAATCGGCTTCATCGGTGCGAATCAGGCGCATCCCCGCGCGCTCGGAGAGTTTGCGCGAGCCGATATTCGGCGCCGCTTTCGGCACCCGCATCAGTGGGCGGTCGAGGGTTTCGAACCAGTAATCGGTAACGGCCGTACTGGCCTCGGTCATCAGGCCCTGACCTCGCCACTCGGGCGCCAGCCAGAAGCCCCGGTGGTTGTCCGGTTGATCCATCAGGCTGATATTACCGATCAACTGCTCAGGTGCCGATTGCAGACGAATCGACCAATGCCACTCCTTGCCGGCCGCGACGGCCGGGAGCGCAATGTCCCGCAGATAGGTAAGGGCGCCATCTTCCGGGTACGGCCATGGCACGGCGGCGTTCAGATAACGCACCACTTCCCAGTGCGCAAAGCGTTGCTGTACCGCCTCGGCATCCGCCAGTTCCAAGGGGCGCAGAATCAGCCGTTCGGTGTGCAACGTCGGTGTCTCGTCCATAAACCAGCGTCCTCCATGAGTGTCTTCGGTAGACGTGCGAAGCTAACGCATTTTTACCAGGTCGCGGCGCTGGCCTTGGGCAGGCTGAGTTTGCCGCTGTCGGTGAACCGCAGGGTGCCGAACAGCCCGCCGGCGAGTTTGCCACGCAGCACGTAAGGCAGGTTGTCGAGGGTTTGCGTCTGGCTCAGGCCAAGGGTCTGGCGCAATACCGAGAACGCGGAAACGCTCACCGGCACGCTGACCACGCTTTCGGAGAAACGCCCGATGGTGCCGCTCTGATCGCTGACGCCCGAGGCCAGGGGGTGGCCGTTGACTTCCAGATCCAGGGCAATGCCGTTGTAGTCGATGGCGGTTTCGTTGGGGTTCTGCACGCGCAGTTTGATGGCGAAGCGCACTTCCAGATCCTGGCTGGTCAACGGCTCGATGCCGACCACATTGATATTCACCGGATCACGATTGGGAAACAGCGCACAGGCACTGAGGGACAACATAAGCAGTGACAGAACGACGGCGTGCAAACGGCGCATAAACACTCTCTCAAAAAAAAGGGCTGAACCGTTGCCGGCTCAGCCCTTTTTCGCAGGCGCAGCGGTTAGCGGTTCAACTGTGCGACCGCTGCCGGCGAGGCAGGTTCAGCTTTGGCCGGCACATCGGGGTTTTCCATGACCTGAAGGATAGAGGCTTCCGGGTCGAAGTCGTCCTCTTCCAGCTCAATGAATTCTTCCGGCAGGAAGATGTTCAGCACGATAGCGCACAACGCGCCGACGGTGATCGGCGATTCGAAGATGTTACGCAGCGCTTGCGGCAGTTCACGCAGCACTTCCGGCACCGCGGCGATGCCCAGGCCCATGCCGAGCGATATCGCCACGATCAGCATGTTGCGCCGATGCAGACCGGCTTCGGCGAGGATCTTGATCCCGGCCACGGCCACGGTGCCGAACATCACCAGTTCGGCGCCACCGAGCACCGGTTTCGGCATCAGTTGCAAGACTGCGCCAATCATCGGGAACAACCCCAATATCACCAGCAGACCGGCGATGAAGAACGCCACGTAGCGGCTGGCCACGCCGGTAAGCTGAATGACGCCGTTGTTCTGCGCGAAGGTCACCATCGGCATGCTGTTGAACACCGCCGCCATCGCCGAGTTGAGGCCGTCAGCGAGCAGTCCGGATTTGATCCGGCGGATATACAGCGGGCCTTTGACCGGTTGTCGGGAGATCATCGAGTTGGCAGTCAGGTCACCGGCGGCTTCCAGTGGCGACACGAGGAAAATCACCGCCACCGGCACGAACGCCACCCAGTCGAAGTTGAAGCCGTACTTGAACGGCACCGGCACACTGACCAGCGGCACCTCTGGCATTGAAGCGAAATCCACCGTGCCCATCAGCCATGCGACGACATAGCCGAGGGTCAGGCCGATGACGATCGCGCCCAGACGCAGAAACGGCACGTCGACGCGGTTCAGCACAACGATGGTGCCGATCACCAGTGCGGCGAGGAAGATATGGCTGGCCGCGCCCAGATCCGCCGCGCCGAAACCGCCGGCAATGTCGGTCATCGCCACTTTGATCAGCGACAGGCCCATCAGCGTGATGATGGTGCCGGTGACCACCGGGGTGATCAGCATGCGCAGTTTGCCGATGAACTGGCTGAGCACCACTTCAATGAACGCGGCGAAGAAACACACGCCGAAGATCGTCGAAAGGATTTCGTCGGTGCCGCCACCGCGTGCCTTGACCATGAAACCGGCGCTGAGAATCACGCTGATAAAGGAAAAACTCGTACCTTGCAGGCACAACAACCCTGAACCCACCGGGCCGAAGCGCTTGGCCTGCACGAACGTGCCGAGGCCGGACACAAACAGCGCCATGCTGATCAGGTACGGAATTTCGCTTTGCAGACCAAGAGCGCCGCCCATGATCAGGGTCGGGGTGATGATGCCGACGAAGCTTGCCAACACGTGTTGCAGCGCGGCAAACACGGTGGCGGTCAGGTGCGGACGGTCGTTGAGGCCGTAGATCAGATCGTTGTTGCGCGGGGCTTTTTCAGAGGCGGTCATGGTGATTTGCGTGCCGTGAGGCGGGGCCGGGTCAGAAAATGGAGGCGCAGAATGCCGGAAGAGGGCGGCGAGGGCAACGCAATAAAACTGCCTGAAAGGTCAGGTTTTACTGGGCGGGGAAGGTTTATCCATCTGTAGGCGCTGGCGAAGGCTCGGGCCGCGTTCGGACGATCTTTTGATCTTCAAGCGAACGCAGCCAGTAAATCCTCTTCAAATGCCTTCTGTGCATCCCCGGGTACCTGCGCCCGATGCCGGGCCAGGTGAAACGCCACTTCAAAACTCAACTCGCCTTCGCGCACGGGCCGTAACAACCCTTTCTCCTGCCAGCCACGCGCATAGTGTTCCGGCAGATAACCGACATGTTTGCCTGACAAAATAAACGCCAGCGTGCCCTCGACCTGCTCCGAACGCGCCGAGCAGTGCTTGCCCTGAAACGGCTCATCAAAACGCAGAAACCGATACGGATGATCGACCCGGTCACAGACTTCTAGCGCCGCATCACTGGGCGCGTCGTCGGTAAACAACGGATGGCCCGGCGCGCAGTACAAATGCTGGGTTTCACTGAACAACTGGCGGTAGTCGAACGCGCTCTGCACCTGCGAGAAATAACCGATCGCCAGATCCAGTCGCTGTTGCAACAGCAAACGTTCCATCTCGCCGGGCATGGCGCTGATCAACTCGATACGCACGGATTCGTCACGCTCACGGAAACGGCGGATCGCCTCGGCTATCCGTTGCAGCACCGATTGGTCAACCGCCTCGGAAATCCCCAGACGCACCTCACCCATCAAACGCCCGACGACACCGTTGGATTGATGACGGAAGGTTTCAATTGATTCGAACAGCGTGCGAATAGCGATCAACAATTGCTCACCCTTGGGCGTCACGCTGAAACCGCCCTTGCCACGGCTGCACAGGCGATAGCCCAGACGTGTTTCCAGTTTGGCCATTTGCTGGCTGATGCTTGATTGGCTCAGGCCAAGTTCGCCTTGCGCAGCGCTGAAACCGCCGCACTCGACCACCCGCACGAACAGGCGCAGCAGTTGCAGATCGACATCGTGAAGCTGCCCGAGCATCACATTACTCCGCGATAAAGTCAGGTTAATAAACTTGGTATTTTGCCAATGTATCCGAGCGCGCATCCTGCCACCACTTCCTCCGGTCAGGTGTTCGTCATGGCTCCCGTGTTCAAGCTGTGTTTCCCCGCGCTTCTGCTGTCCGTGGTTATCAATGCTCAGGCCGAGGACAAAACCCTCAATCTCTATAGCTGGGCTGATTACGTGCCGCCGCAAATCCTGCAGCGGTTCGAACAGGAAACCGGCACCCACGTGCGCTACGACACCTTCGATACCTCCGAGGTGCTCGAAACCAAGCTGCTCACCGGCGGCAGCGGTTACGACGTGGTTGTGCCGTCTTCCAGTGTGTTGGCCCGCGGCCTGGCGGCGGGCGCGCTGCAAGAAATTCCCCATGACGGGCTCAAGGGCTACGCCAATCTCGACCCGGACCTGTTGGAGAAACTCGCCGCTGTCGATCCGGGCAATCGCTACGGTGTGCCGTATACGTGGGGCACGCTCGGTCTGGGCATGAACGTCGAGGCGGTCAGACAGCGCCTGCCGGACGTGCCGCTGAACAGCCTGGATTTGTTGTTCAAGCCTGAATACGCCAGCCAGCTCAAGGATTGCGGCATCGCCATTCTCGATTCGCCGCAGGAAGTCATCGGTCTGGCGCTGCACTACCTCGGTAAAGATCCCTACAGCAGCGACAAGCAGGATCTGGCCGCTGCCGAGGCGTTGTTGCACAAACTGCAGCCGTCGGTGCTGTATGTCGCCACGGGTCGGCAGATCAATGATCTGGCCAGCGGCAACGTGTGTCTGGCGTTGACCTACAACGGTGATGCGAGCATGGCCGCCGATCAGGCGCGCAAGGCCAGCAAACCGTATGAAGTCGCCTATCGCATTCCCAAGGAAGGCACGCTGATCTGGCAGGACAACCTGGCGATCCCCAAGGATGCACCGCATCCCGAAGCGGCGCGGGCGTTTATCGAGTTCATGCTGCGCCCAGACTCGGTGGCCGAACTGACCAACACGCTGTTTTTCGCCACCGCCAACCAGGCCGCGACACCGCTGGTGGATGAAGCGGTGCGCAGCGATCCCGACATTTTCCCGCCGACCGCGGTGCGCGAGCGGCTTTACGCCGATCGCAGCATGAGCCTCAAGGACATGCGCCAGCGCACGCGTCTGTGGACCACTTTCCGTAGCCATCAATAACATCAAGGGAGCGCACCGATGGATCAGCCCATGCTCAACGACCAGGCCATGACCCGTGACAGCCTGTACGGCACCGCAGCCGAAAGCACCTACGCCGGGATCACCAGTTTCATGCGCCGGCGCTACAGCCGCGACTTGCGCGGTGTCGACGTAGCAGTCAGCGGCGTGCCGTTCGACACCGCCACCAGCAACCGCCCGGGCGCACGCTTCGGGCCGCGGGGGATTCGCGCAGCGTCTTGCGCGATTGCCTGGGAACGCCACTGGCCATGGGCATTTGACCCGTTCGATCATCTGGCGGTGATCGATTACGGCGACTGCGATTTCGATTACGGCTCGCCCCACACCATCCCGGAAAGCATCGAGGCCCACGCCGAGCACATCCTGAGTTCCGGCAGCGCCATGCTGACTTTCGGTGGCGATCACTTCATCAGCTATCCGCTGCTCAAGGCCCATGCGCGCAAACACGGCACGCTGTCGCTGATCCACTTCGATGCGCACAGCGACACCTGGCCGGACGAGGAGGGTAAACGGGTCGATCATGGCACCATGTTCTGGCATGCGGCGCGCGAAGGGCTGGTCGATCCGGCGCGTTCGGTGCAGATCGGTTTGCGCACCACCAATGACGATCATCAGGGCTTTGAAGTGCTCGACGCACGGCAGGTCCATCGGCGCGGCTGCGAGGCGATTATCGAAGCGATTCGCGCACGGGTCGGCGATCACCCGGTGTACCTGACGTTCGACATCGACTGCCTCGACCCGGCTTTCGCTCCTGGCACCGGAACCCCGGTGTGCGGTGGCTTGAGCACGGCGCAGGCGCTGGAGATTCTCAGTGGCTTGCGCGGCATCAATCTGGTGGGCATGGACGTGGTGGAAGTGGCGCCGGCCTACGATCACGCCGAAGTCACCTCCTTGGCCGCAGCGACCCTCGCCATGGAAATCCTCTGCCTTTACGCCGCCCGGCACAAAGTCGACCTCAAAAGCACCGAATAAACCCTGTGGGAGCGGGCTTGCTCGCGAAGGCGTCAGGTCAGCCAACATCATGGTTGAATGACACACCGCCTTCGCGAGCAAGCCCGCTCCCACAGGAGACCTGCATTCCAGGCGGGGTTTTGTGTTGCGACCCTCGCCATGGAAATGCTTTGCCTTTACGCCGCCCGGCACAAAGTCGACCTCAAAAGCACCGAATAGACCCTGTGGGAGCGGGCTTGCTCGCGAAGGCGTCAGGTCAGCCAACATCATGGTTGAATGACACACCGCCTTCGCGAGCAAGCCCGCTCCCACAGGAGATCTGCATTCCAGGCGGGGTTTTGTGTTGCGACCCTCGCCATGGAAATGCTTTGCCTCTACGCCGCCCGGCACAAAGTCGACCTCAAAAGCACCGAATAAACCCTGTGGGAGCGGGCTTGCTCGCGAAGGCGTCAGGTCAGCCAACATCATGGTTGAATGACACACCGCCTTCGCGAGCAAGCCCGCTCCCACAGGAGATCTGCATTCCAGGCGGGGTTTTGTGTTGGCCGGGGAGCATCGTGCATACTGCCGCGCATGAATTTCGACTCCCCCCTAAGTGCCTGGCAGCACGCCATCGAGCACAACGGTTTCATCCAGGATGAGGCTCAGGAACACGCCGTCTGGGCGCTGCAAAAATGCCACGAAGCCTTGCACGCCGGTGCCCGTTCAGTCACCGGCGTGTACCTGTGGGGCCCGGTCGGGCGCGGCAAGACCTGGCTGATGGATCAGTTCTATCAGAGCCTGCGGGTGCCGGCACGGCGTCAGCACTTTCACCATTTCATGGGCTGGGTGCATCAGCGTTCGTTCCAGTTGACCGGGATCGCCGATCCGTTGCGTGCGCTGGCCAAAGAGCTGGCGGCCGAGGTGCGGGTGTTGTGCTTCGATGAGTTGTTCGTCAACGACATTGGCGATGCCATCATTCTCGGGCGCCTCTTTCAGGTGATGTTCGACGAAGGCGTGGTGGTGGTCTGCACCTCCAACCTGCCGCCGGACGATCTTTACGCCGACGGCTTCAATCGCGACCGCTTTGTGCCGGCGATTGCCGCGATCAAGGCCCACCTGCAGGTGGTGGCGGTGAACGGGGCCGAAGATCACCGTCTGCATCCGGGCATGGCTCTGCAGCGCTACTTTGTCGCCAGTGCCGAACAGGCCTGCGCGCTCGGTGAAGTGTTCGCGGCGCTGACGGCGGGGCAGCCGGTCAGTGCGCAGCCGGTGCCGGTGGGCCATCGGCTGTTGAAGGTGGTGCAGGCCAGTGAGTCAGTGCTGTGGTGTCGTTACGCTGATCTGTGTGAGCAACCGTTTGCCGCCATGGATTTCATCGCGCTGTGCGACACCTACCGGGCTATTCTGATGAGCGAGGTGCCCAACCTCAGCGCCAGGAAACGCGAAGGACGCATTGCCCGTGGCACCGAGGACGGCGCCGAACGGGTGGTGGCCGGTGATCGGGAACTGCCGCAGTTGTCGGTCCACGATGACGGTGTGCGGCGTTTCATAGCCCTGGTCGACGAGTGCTACGACCGCAAGGTGCCACTGTATATCGAGGCGCAAGTAGCGATGGACGCGTTGTACACCGAGGGTTATCTGGAATTCCCGTTCCGCCGCACCCTCAGCCGCTTGCAGGAGATGCAGTTACAGCGTTTTGCCCAAGACTGAGCGAAGAGGGCGCGAACATGATTCAACCGCTATCCCGCCACTTGTTAACCATGGCGTATCAGAACGCATGGGCCAATCACCGACTGGCCAAGGCCTGGACGCAACTCGACGGCGCCGAACTGGCAGCGCCGCGCGTGAGCTTTTTTCCGAGCCTCCGACGGACCCTCAACCACATCCTCACCTGCGACTGGTTCTACGTGGATGCGCTCGAGCGCGAGTTGCGCGGTGACGAGCCGCACCCTGACTGCTATGTGTTTTTCCACGCCGATGAGCCGTTCACCGAGGCTGCGCCGTTGCGCGAAGAACAGGCCCGCGTTGACCGGCGGTTGATTGCCTATTGCGAACACATGCACGATGCCGATCTCGGTCGAGTCGTGACCATCGCCCGCGAGACACCGCAACACGACAGCCGTCTGCGGCTACTCTCGCATCTGTTCGAGCACCAGCTTCATCATCGCGGGCAGGTGCACGCGATGCTCAGCGACACCCGGATAAAACCGCCGCAGCTGGACGAGTTTTTCTGCGTGGGCGAGGCGCAATTACGTGCCGGGGATTTCGCTGAACTGGGCTGGACCGAAGCGCTGATCTGGGGGCATTGAACAGCACAAGTTCGTGAAAGCCCGGACAGCAAACGTGCCCGGGCTCTCTATTACCCCGCTCAAATGCATATCAGCGGAGCGTGCGACTACTCAGGCAAACGCAGTTTATCCAGCAGTCGATTGGCCAACAGTTCGTTCAACATGATCACCTGTTGCAGCGCCAGCAGCGGTTTGCGCTCCGGGCCGCCCACCGAGTTGGCGATATTGCCGGCCATGGCATGGGCGTACGAAAGCGATTCGCAGGCCTCGACCAGCAGGGCTTCGTCATCCAGCGTGGGGTCGACGAGGAACACAGGGCGAAACCTGGGCGATGCTGGCGCAGTTGCCAGGTCTTCGGGCTTGAGGTAGTAGTCGAGGGCGCGGTCGGTTGCCTCTTTGACCTTTTGCGGGCTGAGCGCGGGGTCGTGGGGGATTGGATCGGTGTGTGGTGGGTTTGGTGTGATTTTGAACATAGGTGTAACTCCAGTTTCGAATATTAGGAGCCATCACCCTCGCTACCAAACGAGTGGGTGGTGGCCATACGTGGGTTGGTAGACCGGTCGAAACGGGAAACCCGGCGCTCACGAATGAGCCCCACGCATGACCACCATAAAAACTGAGCCCCAAAAAGGGACAGCATACGGTGACACGATACGGCGGTTTCGACGCGGGCTACCAAACCCCATCACTGTTTTACAGTGACAGGCAAACGATATAGCCCACCCCATAGCCGTGTAAGCCGGCGGATTCTGGCGTACGCGTAGGTAACGGCGCAAGACGTTGTAGGCTCTGTGGCGTAACGGGTTGTGTAATTTAAACGCGCTTGCAGAATTACGTTTACGGACAGAAAACTTGAAATTGCCACAATCCCCTGTGGGAGCGGGCTTGCTCGCGAAAGCGGTGGGGCAGTCACCCTAAATGCTGAATGATCCACCGCAAGCGCGATTAAATAAATGCGTCCCCTAATTCCACAATCACCTGCAAAAGCGATTAAATAAATGCTTTCACTTATTCCTCGCCTTATTCGTGCTCCCTTCTTTGAGCTTTCCTATTCGCCGGTAGCTAACACATTAAGAAGGTTTCCACTATAATTGCATGCAAACAAGCGCTTATAGTCTAGCGTGTAAACCATCCTGCTTGATCCCCTATAGCCTATCTCAAGATCTCCTTCTTCTTTTCCGGAGTGAAGGTTGATGCGTGTAGCCTTTGTGGTTATTTTGTTTGTGATTATCAGTCTGCCGGGAAGGGCGGCGACTAGGTATAGATCTGCGTTTGTGGAAGTGTAGCTGAGATTAAAACTTCGCATCAATTGAAAAGAGCTGGCCGACAACTCCTCAATCCTCGCATAAATGAGTCCGCCGGGGGCAGGCGGTCTAAACTCCGACACCAAAATATATAGGTATCTCCCATCAGAACTTAAAAGTGGCGCTGTGTATGCTATGTTGAAGGCTGGATAAGTTTTCGAATTGATAACCCTCCCTGTTTCTGAATTGAGCGCAGCTAAAACATAATTACTTGGATGTCTAGTGTGGCAATAAAGCTGTGTGCCTTCGTGATTGAATATAAGATAAACGCTGGGGGGCGGAGCTGGCAGAAAATCTTTAATGATTGTGTCTGTAGATGTGCTTATAATCTTAATCGATTCGCCTTGGCGATAAGTAGCTACTCGGCTTCCGTCCTCGCTTATGGCTAGAAAGGCGGGCACAGTGATTGAGATTCTTTTTATGATTTTTCGTGTAATGGTGGAAATAACAATGACGCCTTTGGCGTAATTGATAGCATATATCTTTTCGCCGTTTGGAGTTATCACCATTTGAGCGAAACGTTCAATGTCTTCCTTTTCAATAGAGCCGACTACGTGATTGGTTCGCGAGTCAATCACCTCAATTGTATTATCACACTCGACATATACCAGGCCGTCAACTGCTATAACAATGTTATATTGCGGACTACCCATATCGATATAACCCACAGGCCCCTCAGCCAAAACCTCCACCCGCGCCACAACATCACTAGCCCCTTTACTCTTTGCAACCAACTCATGCCCCCCCTCAGTCCCCGAGGCAATAATCCCCGTAACAGTTACAACCCCCTTGGCATCAGTAATGAAATCACGCTCACCACCACCCCCACCCGGAAACTGGAATCCCGATGCAAGGCGCAGAGTAACCACCACATTCGCCTGCGGCACGCCATCACGCGTTAGCAGCAAACCGACATCGAACGTTTTGCCAGCCAAAACCTCATACGGCCCATTGGTGAACACCAATGTTGCAGCCGGCAACGCCTCGCCAATCACCTGCGCCCGCGCAACCCTGGAACTCCCCACCGCATCACCATTGGCTCTGTGCACCTTGTAAGTCACCGTCACAGCGCCGTCAGCAATCACGTGCTCATTAGGCACTTCAACAACACACGGTTTTCTCTGTCCGAACTCGTCCGCCTCCACCGTGCCGGCAGGCGGCGTTACCACGACGTCAGGCTGGCCGGTAACTTTGCAGATATATGTCACGGAAATCAGGTCGCCCACCTGCCAACGTGCGTCACTGGTCAGCACAATGACCAACAGCGGATTGCCGGCCAGTTTCTCCAGGTCGATTGCTTGGTCATCTCCCGGATCGTTCAGGCGTTCGCGCAAAATCGGGCTGTCGAACGTCTCTGCTTCCAGATGAATGTCCAGCCGCTTCTCCGGGGATTTGCTGGGGTTGCCCAACTGGTCGGTGACAATGTATTCGATCACCGCACTCGGGTTATTGCCCGCTGCGAGAAACGTGTCGGTGAACAGCTTGTAAGTGATCGGTGCGTTGCCATCGGGGACATCGAAATCGACCTGGGTATCGCCTATCAGCAGTTCGATGCGGTCATATGGGCGCCGGTTGTTATAGAAGAACCTGAACTCCACGCCTTGCGCTGCGCGTTCGGCACTGACGCCTTCGTTGATCACGTCTGCGGGGATGACAAGATCCAGATTGTCCGGCGTACGCAGGTGATAGAGCACCAGCAGGTCACGGGAGTCTTCACTGGTGTTACCGCCGGCGCGGGTGACCTTGTAATGCAGGCGGTTGACGCCCTGCCTAAGGTAGCCGTGTGGTATGTACAGACGCTGACGCAGCGCTTCTTCGCCCGGCTTGACGGTCACACCGGTCACGGGGGTCGTGTTGTCGTTGATGTACAGATCCACGCGATCATCGACCGCCATGGTCCAGGATTGCAGTTGTAACTCAGGCCAGGGGTCGATCAGGCACTCCAGGCCTTGGAGCTGGCCGTCGTAAAGCACTTGGGGAATTCCACCGTGGGCGATGCCTGCCGGTTTCACCGGAGTGATCCAGCCTTGGATAATCACCGGGTAGAGCACGAACAATGCATTGAGTACGGAAGACTGGATATCCATCACTTGCTCCTGGAGGCGAGAAGCCCGAATGCGCTCGGGAAGTGGGCTAATCAAACATCAGGCGGGGCAAGCGGGCTACTGTCAAAGTTGACAGGTAGGAGCCATTTCCGGACGAGTGGTTAACTCGCTCAGTGGTGCAGAATATTTTGCGGACGCGTTGCGCTGGGAGGAGGGACGGCAAAGGATTGCGGCCTGCGGCGGGACTTGGACGTTGTACCGGGCTGGCGCCTGTTTGAATACCAAACCCTGTTGACATGGGCTTACCGCGAAAACCCAGCGCCCCCGGCAGGCGCTGCCGAAGGCTGCAATCTTTTGATCTTTTGCTTTTCGCACCGGGCTCGCGCTAAGGTCAACGGCGCCTTTCAGCAAGCACTTTGCGCGCCGGGGCGTTTGTGTGTTCGGGGATGGAAATGGATTCCGCAGAAATTCTTGTACTTCAAGCCAGTTACACCAACCCACTGCACGCCGAGGCCATCGGCGTCGTGCTCAATCACTATGCAGAAGATCCCATGGGCGGCGGTCAGCCGATCGACCCTGAGTTGCTGCGCCGGTTACCCGAAGAATTGGCGCGCCGACCCCACGCGTTCAGCGTGCTGGCCTTTGTCGGTGGCGAGCCGGCAGGCCTGGTGAATTGTTTTGAAGGGTTTTCCACGTTCGCCTGCAAGCCGTTGGTCAACGTCCACGATGTGGCGGTGATGGCCAGGTTTCGTGGCCTGGGCCTGAGCCAAAAGATGCTTCGCAAGGTCGAGGAAATCGCTCGCCAGCGTGGCTGCTGCAAGATCACCCTGGAGGTGCTGGAGGGTAACGCAGTGGCGCAAAACGCTTACAGCAAATTCGGTTTCACGCCGGGCATGTTCAACCCTGATCACGGGCGGATGCTGTTCTGGATCAAGCCACTGCAGGCATAAAAAAAGGCGCCCGAACCGGGCGCCCAACTGTCATCTCCAGGGCCAGAGCGGAGCCTGTGGAGGTCCATCGGTTGCTCTACAAAACCTACTCGCGATAGGCCTCGGTCACTTGCGCCGTCTGGTCGGCGGGAACGCGAATTTCTTTCGCCTTCGCCTCGCTTGCGTGTTCGCTTTGCGCGTGGTGAACCGGGAAGTTGTCGTAGTAATGACGCATGCGCTCAGCGCCGCCTTCGGCAAAGACACTGGCAGAGCCGAGCGTGAATAGACTGGCAAGGATTGCCGTAGTGATTTTCATGGTGCCTCCTACTGAACAAGTGGGAGCCGTTCGTCCATGAAGCAGATCTCGGAACAGACTGTGCCGGGCAGGCATTAACTCGGGGTTAACACGGTGAAAGTGGCAAGGGAGGAGCACGCCCTCACCACAAACGTTGATGGATGCCAGAACGGGTCAGAGCTTCCAGTCCAGGCTCAACGTCACCGTGCGCGGGTCACCCCAATACACACCGTTGTAAAAACCGGCGTTGTCGTAATATTTCTGGTCGAACAGATTGTCGACGTTCAGCGAGGCCGACACGTGTTTGTCGAACTCATAGCGCGACATCAGCTTGACCACGGCGTAAGCGTCCTGGCGAATCCGCGTTTTTTCGGTGATGAATTTGCCGTTGGCACCGCGGCCGACCGGACGATTGGAGTTGCCGTACATGTCGCTCTGCCAGTTGACCGCGCCGCCGACGGTCAAGGCCTGCCAGTTGCCCGGCAAGCGGTAGGCCGTCGACACACGGAGCATGTTCAATGGCTCAGTGGTATTGCTGCGTTGTTTTTCGCCGTTGGCCGCGTGGGTGTAGGTGTAGCCGGCGGTCATGTTCCAGCCGTTGAGGATTTCCCCGGAAACTTCGGCCTCGAAGCCGTTGACCTTGTTGCCCTTGCCGCCGGATTTGGAAAATTCCTCGCCGGTCACCGGATCCGGAGGTACGGAGTCGTCACGTTCGGCGACGTTGTCCTGTGTGCTCCAGAACAGCGCAGTGGTGAGGTTCAGGCGTTCTTCGAGCAGGCTACCCTTGAGCCCGAGTTCGTAGTTGCTGCCGACGACCGGATCGAGGTAATTGCGACTACTGTCGCGCGCGCTCTGCGGTTTGAAAATGTCGGTATAGCTGGCGTAAACCGTGTATTGAGGCGTGAGGTCGTAGAGCAGGCCGGCGTAGGGCGTCCAGATATTGTTCTGGCGCTGGTGGGTGGCGTCGACGCGGGTGAGTGTTTGCCGCGCATCGTAGTAGTAATCGGTGCTGGATTCGTCCCAACTGCCATAGCGGCTGCCGAGTACGGCATGCAGCTCATCGGTCAGGCTCAATCGAGTGGCGATGTAGCCGGCCTTCTGGCGGGTGATGCCCCGCGAGCCGGGGAGGCTGGTGACGGTGTCGGCGAATTTGGCGATGTCGCTCATGTATTTCCAGTCACGGATGTTGTCGTAACCGGCGGCTTGCGGATTGTCAAAGGCGTGGGGCGAGTTCGAGCGGCTTTCAGCCTCGCCATAGCCGAACATCATTTCGTGCTCGCGCCCCAACAGCGCGTACGGGCCTGAGACGTTGACGTCGTACACCTTCATTTTCTGCGTACCGAGCATGTGCCCCCTGTACGCGGACATGCCACTGCGATCCGCCTCGGGGAAACCCCCGCCGCCGTAGTAGACCTTGCCATCGATATCGCTGTCGCGGTGGGTATAGGCAGCCTTCAACTTCCAGCCACCGCCCAGTTGCTGATCAAGGGTCGCGAACGCGGTTTTATCTTTGAGTGGCCACGAACTCCACGGCGTCGCCATGTTCGTTGAGCGGCCCAGGCCGGCCTTGCCGCCGTCAGCGTTCCAGTACGGTACGGTGCCCCAGGACGTGCCCTGAACCTGCTTGTCCTGATAGTCGTAACCCACCGCGAGCACGGTAGAGTCGCTCAGATCGGCTTCGAGAATGCCGTAACCGACCTCGCGTTGCAGGGCATATTTGTCCCGGAACGACTGGCTGTCGCGATAGGCCAGCACTGTGCGCCCGCGCAGGCGCCCGTCGAAAGCCAGCGGGCCGCCGACATCGACGTAGCTGTAGTAATCGTCATAGCTGCCGCCACTGACCCCGGCCAAGGCCTGCAACTGTGCGGTGGGGCGTTTGCGCACCATGTTGATGGTCGCCGATGGGTCACCGGCGCCGGTGGTCAGGCCCGTGGCGCCGCGTACCACTTCGATACGGTCATAGATGATGGTGTCCGCATCGGACTTCATCCGCCCGAACGTATTGAGCATTCCGTCAATCTGGAAATTGTTGATGGAGTAACCGCGCGCCGAATAGCTGACCCGATCGGAGTCGTTGTGCTGCACCACGATGCCGGTGGTCTGACTCATGGCCTCGGACAATGTACCGAGTTTGAAATCATCCATTTGCTGGCGGGTGACCACGGATACCGATTGCGGGGTTTCCTTGATCGACAGATTCATCCGCGTCGCTGTGCTCATGGCGCCGGTGGTGTAGGCCGCAGAGTTTTCGGTGGCGGTACCCAAACCCTGCGCGGAAATGTTGGTGGCGGCCAGTTCCAGCGCAGTGGCGGGGGGCTCAGCCGGTTTTTCAGGATCGGTTTCGGCGAGCAGATCGCTGCTCACGGCCATGCTGTACAAGCCGAGGGTGAGTGTCATGGAACGGGTGATAGGCGCGAACATCGCAGCCGACTCCTTGTCTTCGAGGGAAAAATCCATTGCTTCAAAGACGAGGCGGCGCGCTGCGATTTAGTAACAAACGAGAAATATTTTTATTTGAGGGGGTCTACGGGCAGCGTCTGCCGGTAAACAGCGAGCAGTAAAAAGGGACCAATCGTTGGCCCCTTGCGTTATTAATGTTGTGCGACCTCTGCGGGGTCCGTTTTTTTCGGCTTCATCAAACTGAAGTCGATGAGCGCTCGTTGCTCACGTTCATAGGGGTTGCCGATCATCAGCGGACGCGCTATGAAACGGTCGCTGACCAGGCTCTTGCTGCGATCGAGCTCATCGAAACTCAACCCTGCCATGTCTGCCCACGTGTGGATCAGGTGCGAGCTGCTGTAAGGCCGTCCCAGGTCAGCGGCGAAATTCCAGTCGTGGTTTTCTTTCCACTTCGGCGACGCCCAGGCCATGAACGGAATCGTGTACATCGGCGCGGTCGGCTTGTTCTCGTTACGGCCCAGGGTCTTGTGGCCGACCGAGTCGAACACGTCTTCGCCGTGGTCGGAGAGGTACAGCAAGAAACCGTTCGGGTCGGATTTGGCGTAGTCCTTGATCAGGCTGGAAACCACGAAGTCGTTGTACAGCACCGCATTGTCGTAGCTGTTGTAAGTGGGTACCTGATCATCGCGCACACCGGCCGGCACGCCGCTACGATCCTGGAACTTGTCGAAGCTCGGCGGATAGCGGTACTGGTAGCTCATATGGGTGCCGAGCAGGTGCACAACGATCAACTTGCGTTGGGCCGGATCGGTCAACGCCTTGTTGAAGGGCTCGATCACATCGCCATCGTACTGGGCGGCATTCTGGTTGCGGTTGTTGTTCAGATACACCTGCTCGTCGGCCTGTTCGGAGAAGGTCGTGAGCATGGTGTTGCGCTTGGTCATGGTCTGCTGGTTGGTGATCCAGAAGGTTTTGTAACCGGCCTGTTTCATCATGCTGACCAGCGATGGCGTGGACAGGTACAGGTCCGGATTTTCCTCATCGGCGAAGGTCAACACTTGCTGCAACGCTTCGATGGTGTACGGGCGCGGGGTGATGACATTGTCGAAGACCGACAGTTGATCCTTGAGCTTGTCCAGTTCAGGCGTGGTCTTGCGCGGGTAACCGTAGAGGCTCATGCGCTGGCGGTTGGTCGATTCGCCGATGACCAGCACCAGGGTCGCCGGCTGATTGGCCGAAGCGTCGGTGAGGTTTTTCAGCGGCGCGATCTTGCTGGCGCTATCGAGCATGCCCTGCATGTCCGCCAGGGTTTCCAGATAACGGTGATAGGCCACGGCCATCTGCCACGGCACGGCCGGCTCGATACGGGTTTCGAACTTTTCAAAGCCCTGGGCGAAGCTGCCGGTGCGCATCGTCTGCTTGACCAATGGATAGCCGATCACCGCGACCAGAATCGCCATCGCCGCCACGAAGGCGCGGCCACGGGGCAGGTACACCGGGCGCAGACGCGTCCACAGGAAATAGGCGAACAGGGTGTGTGCGAGGAACGCCGGCACCATCCACCAGGCAAAGTACTGGGTCATGTACTCGCCGGCTTCAGACACGTTCGACTCGAACATGATGAAGATCACGCTCTGGGAAAATTCTTGCTGATAGATGAAGAAATAACCCAGGCTCGCCATCGAGCAGGCCCACAACACCACACCGATCAAGGCGGCGAGCAGTCTGGTGCGCTGGGGAAACAGCAGCATCGGCGCCAGCCAGATGGCACTCATCACGAACGCCTGACGAAAGCCCGTGAAGCCGGAGGTACCGGTCAACTGGATCAGCAGTTGGGTAATGCCCGAGAAGTACCAGAAAAAGACAAACAGCCAGAGAAACCCGGCCCAGTCGAAACCTGTCGCAGACTTGTTGCTGCGTTTGAACATCGCCATCAAGCGCTCCAGCCTTTGAGAGTGTTGCTGCCGGTGCACGGGGGTACACCAGCGACTTTCGGCCACACCATCAGGTAGCGGGCAGCCACAATGACGCAAGTATCCGTAATTTATTGTGAAAAGTTTGTGAGTTACCACTGCGCGTGGGTGGGCGTGCGGTACAGGAGTACCGCATGGCTGGCGAGGCAATCAGGTTTCATCGCTCCATTGAGCAGGCCTGACGCACTGTCACCTGTGACTGACTCCAAAGGATATGGACATGACCCGACTTGACCCGGCGCCGCCCCTGTTGCAAGTAAATGAAGTGCTGGCTGATGCCGTCGCCCGGGAGTTTGCCGACCGGCCTATCGTGATCACGGCAGCCCTCATGCAATTCAGCGCCGCGCTCAAACAGCGCTATCCGCAACTGGACATTGATGTGCTGGTCACGACCCTCAATGTGCCTCGTTGGGAGGACAACGAGCGCGTAGCGACCGACGATACAACTGCGACCGCTCGTTCCAGTGCGCCACTGTTTGAAATCATGATTCACAGCATTACCGGCAAAGCCACGCTGGCATTCACCAGCGAACATTTTCTCAGTGATGCGAACGGGCGTCGCCTGAACATCGACATTCGTGAGGTCGAAAGCCTGTTAAGAGCGCTGCCTGGGGCGATGAGCGCGGCCTTACAGCAAGCGCTGACGGATTTCTGGAATGAACCTCTGGCCACCGGTACCACGCGCTGGCAGTGGCTGGCGGACATCTGCAAGGCGGCGCTCCTGCTCAAGCTGGGTCCGCAGGACACCAGCAGCCATCTCGACGCGGAGCAATGCCACACGCTGCGACAGATTACCCATTGTCCGCAGAAGGCCCTGCGTTTGCAGACCTACGGCAGCGGTTGTGCTGAAGCATTCTTGCTGCAATACAGTGCGGGGACGGGTGGCGCAGTCCGGACCGGCGCAGAGATCCTGGTGACCCGGACCGTTAATGGCCGCAAGATCGTACTGGCGTTTGACCCCGCCGGTGACATTGCCTGCTTCGACTCGCTGCAGGCATTTGCCGACCAGCGATGCTCGATGCTCGGGTCAGCCTCGTATGAGCAACAAATGCAGCCGTGGACGATTGATACGGATGTCTTCGTCACTCTGGCCCAAGCCATCCTCGACGCGCAGCTTGGGCAATTGGCCGAATCAGGCGAGACAGCCGGACAGGATCTGGCCAGGCTGGAAGCAAGCTACGCCGCGATCACTGATACGTCGAGATGCTTTCGCTCGCACCGAACGACTCCTTACGCGCAGCCGTTGTTCAATACCGTGCTCGACAATCCGCCCGATTGGATGTCCCGGGCCACGACTCAGGACGTGCTTGAGTGCAGTCGATATTTGCTGGAACTGGCGGCGTTGCAGTTGGTTGCGGACGGCCGCAGCTATGACGACGGTATCGAAACAGCTGCGGTGTTCGCCCGAAACGCGCTGGTCAAAGGCATGTCTGATTTCAGTCCGAGCGTAGACCCTGACAACCTGTTGATCACCCATACGCGCTATGAGGCCGATGCTTATGGTTCACCCACCGGTACTGCGATCGTCGAGACCGATACGTTGACTCGCCGGGCATTGAAAAACCTTGCCGGCTTGCTGCCGGGCAAAACCGAGTTGCACAACCGCGACGGCAGCCCGTTACCCGCCTGGGTGACCGCAGACACCTTGCGCAGGCTGGTGACACAAGCCGATATCGGCGCGCAATACACTCAACTGATCAAGCAAAAGTTGATAGATGACCTGTCACAGAAAGCCTGGCGCGAACAGCGCTTCGCCCAGTTGATGCGTGTGCAACTGCCGCTGCTGGCGCTTGAATGCAAAATCACCGGCGAGGGCGGGCTGACCGAAGCGGGCTATCGACAGGTCGCCGCGTTGATGCAGCCGGACATCGCCGCACGGAAACTGGACGCGCAAGTCATCGTCATCAGGGCTCTGTCCTTTGTGCTGGTCGAGGTCGAGCGGAGCGATGAGGTGGCTAACATGTTCGTGATTGGCCCCCGCGACGCTGAGAGTGGGCCGCATGTGCTGTATCGCCCGCTTTATACACCGTCGCTGATGCAGTTCGACTCTTTGACCGCGTTGCTGGCGGCGATCCGCAGCGATGTGGCGCTGGAGCACAGCATGCTCGACTGGCTGCACCCCGAGGCGCGAAAAATCTATGCGCACGGCGGCTTTACTGAACCTCATTTAGCCAGGCTGTCGATCGATATCGACTTTCCCACCCTGCGTACGCCAGCCGCGCCGGTACTCAGTGAAGAGCCCCTTAGTGGTGATCCGTTGAGCGAACTCTACCAGGCCAATGCGAAACTACTGCTGCAGAGTGCGGATGAGCAAACGATCTCCAATAGCGAGTACCGTTGGTCAACCCTGCTGGGCTTGGGCGAGCGGGTGTTCGATTCCTTGCTGGGCGCGGTGATGCCCTATGTGCGCGGGCCCGCGGCGGCGGCAGGCTGGCTGCTGCTTCTGGAGCGTGAGGCACTACAGTCTCTGCATGCCTTGGCGCTGGGCGACGCGTTACCGGCGCGACAGTTTTTGTTTGATGTATTGATTCAACTGGTATTGGTATTGCTCAGCCATCGCCATCCCGTGAGGGCGGTAGCGCACGATGTACCCGCCACCTCTGTCGTTCGCCCGAACGGGCCAGCAGGCCGGTTGCTTGCGACGACGGCCACCACGCAGAAGATGCCGGGTTCGACGCTCGATTTTTCGCTTGCGCCACCCAGAGATACCCTCGCTACGCTGCAGCGCTATTTGCTGGCTCATCCCGAAGGTCTTGGCTCGCGCATCGAAGCACCACCGTTGCCGGGCATCCATGTCGTAGACGGCCGTTGGTATGCGCAGGTACCGGGGCGTATTGCCGGTTGGGGCTGGGCGCGGGTGGCGCCGGCCGAAGGACAGAATGTGCTGATGCTCAATCCGGCTGGGGCGCCCATCCCCTGGCTGGAGCTGCGCAACAATGGCACGGGGCTGTGGGACACTGCCGCGGAATTTCGCGTGCGTCATGGTGGTCGTGTGTCGAGCCAATTGAAAGACTATGTCTTCGGCGATCCACAGCTCATCGCTGAACGTGCAGCCAGAGAAGCCAGGCTTGTGCGCTTGAAAGAACAGCGGATGGAACTGGATAAGCAAATCCTCCATGCCGAGGAGATCGGCAATGCTGCGCTGTTGGATTTCTATAAAGAGTCGATGACGTATAAAGCGTTACAGGAGAACGTCAGTCAAAGTCAGGGCAAGGAACTGAAGCAATATCAGCGAGACCTGGCCTCGTCGCAGCAGAAACTGCGCATTTTTAATCAGACAAAGCTCAAGGCCGGTGCGTCGTATGTGGAATTGCAGCTCAAGTGCATTGCGCAACTCGACAGACTTGGCCCGGTGTTCGACGCTGATGAACACTACCTGCGCGAAGCGAAGTTCTCCTGCATTGAGGAAAAACTGGTGCGCTACAACATGGTTGAAACCGCATTGGAGAGCCTGTCGAGCATCGATCCGGAATTGGGTTTTGAAAACCGTCAGGTCTTTGCGCAGGTTTATGATGATCCGCTTGTTGCCGATACCACGCCTTATAATGCGCTGCTCGAAGCGCGCAAACGCATTCTCAGGCACTACCCGCGCAGAGTTGAAGTCAGCCAGATGGTCGAGGCGACTGCCGCGGAACTGGCGCAACTGGACCAGCAGTTTTTTCATGGGCGACGTGCTGTCGTGCACCTTGAAGGGATAAAAAAGCGTCGACTGAACACCGAAGGACTGAAGGTGTTCGAGCTGATGTCAATTCAGGGCGCCCTGACCGGCGATCCAGCGCTCGAGCCGAGCATGGTCGAAGCCGCCGGTATGGCGGGGTTGCGCGCGATTCCGCTGGGGCGAGTGACCTCGCACCTGCTGGAGCTCGATACCACTTTCGGTTTCACGGCGAATGAGCGGGTGCTTCTGCTCAAGGATGCAATCAATCACTACCGCAACGCCGAAGCGTTTGCGCATTATCTTGAACCCACCGATGGCGCGAAGTCGTTTGTGCCGCAGGAGTTTGTCAGCAAGCTGCAGGAGCGCCTGACAGCCTACCGGCTCAAGGCCGAGGAAGAGCTTTCCAGGGCAGCCCATGGGCTGGAGGCCGGTGTTGCGGAGGTTGAACCGGGTGTCAAGCAGACCAAACGCAGACGGAGCCAGAAGCGCCGGGTGATTGAAACCCCGGATGGCGTACTGATGGGGGAATCGAGTGATGAGGCTGATGATCCGGATGATGCCGTCATCGCCACTGACATCTACACGGGCCGGCAAACGACTTATTACCGTCACGATGAAGCGGAGCCTGTTTACCAGGCTCGACGGGATGAGTCGCCTGAGGTTCCGAAAACCAGGCCGACGCCGGGACTGAGTAAACTACTCAAGGACGCCGTCGCGTTGCTCGGCGGTGTTGAGGAGCTTAAGGTGCGTGTGAGTCAGACTGGCAATCGTTCACTGGAGCCCAAGAGTCAGGAAGATACGCTGGTTTACCAGGCGCGCAAACTCGATCAGACCGCTGCAGCGCTGAGCCTCAGGCTTGATGAGTACGCGGCGGAACAGCTAACCCGGGCTGCCGACCTCAAGCGCCAATTGGTGTTGGCCGCTCAGGCTCTGCGGGAGGAGGGCGTCCGTCTGCGCATCGCGGGGGCTCGCCGTCTACCGCCGACGGTGGGCAACCTTGAATACCTGCTGCAAAAAAACGAGGTGCGTATCGGCAACTGGAACTGGGCTGACAAGACCAGCGCTACCCATGGGCCTGAGTATTTGCTGGAATTTGAGGTACTGGATGAAAAAGCGCTGGTGCACCGCGAACATGCGGTGCTGTGGTTTGCCCACTTCCACTGCAAGACGAAAAAAGCAGGGAGTGTGAGAAAAGGCCACCTGAAAGCGGCCAAGCTACGGTTCAAGACTTATGCAGACCAGTTACGCGAGGCGCAAAGCAGCCAGGTGCAAGCGATAGAGAGCGCGAATATTCAGAAAAGCGTGGCGGCAAGGCTGTTTTTCAAATATTTGCCGCCAGCGGAACAATAAAACCAATGAAGCCGTTCGCGGGGCGGTTGCAGACCGCCTTCGATCAGTTATGCAGCGTGCGCAACACCGGCGCCGGCACGCAATCCTGCATGGCTTGAATCTGTTGCAGGCGCTCTTGAAGGTGAGCAACCTCACGCAACAATTGTTCGCGTTCTTCGCGCAGTTGGCGCAATTCGTCGCGACGAACGGTAACGTACAAAGTTTGTGGGGGACGTGCGGTTACAACGTTGTCCATTGCTCACCTCGCAAATGGCATGCATCAACTGTGATTTTGCCGCTCGTTTGCGAGAGGCAGAACACTATCGGCATCAATTTTGGTTTCTTTTGCCTGTGAATGGAACTTTTTTATTTTTCATGGTCGGTGTGTCTTCGGCACGTTTCGAGGCGTTATCTGTCTGGATCGGGCACAATGCCCGGAAACTTCACCCCAGCGCTCTGGACTAACCTCCATTAGTCGCGTTGGGCTATAACCTTTGACACACATTTATTTGTAGTAAGGAGCATCAGCACATGCAACTCGGGATTATTGGACTGGGCCGCATGGGCGGCAATATTGCACGGCGTCTGATGCTCAACGGTCACTCCACCGTTGTTTACGACCGCAATACTGCCTTTGTCGACACCCTGGCCGCCGAGGGCGCTACTGGCGTTGCCGATTTGCCGGCACTGGTCGCAGGCCTGGCCAAGCCGCGTGCGGTTTGGGTCATGCTGCCGGCCGGTGCGCCGACCGAAGACACCATCGAAACCCTGAGCCACCTGCTTGAAGCCGGCGACACCATTATCGACGGCGGCAACACCAACTATAAGGATGACATTCGCCGGGCCAAAACCCTGTCCGAGAAGGGCCTGCACTACATCGACGTCGGTACCTCCGGCGGCGTCTGGGGCCTGGAGCGCGGCTATTGCATGATGATCGGCGGCGACGCCGAAACCGTGACCCGTCTTGATCCGCTGTTTGCGGCGCTGGCGCCGGGCATGGGCGACATTCCGCGCACCAAGGATCGCAAGTCCGATGATCACCGCGCCGAACATGGTTACATCCACGCAGGTCCCGCCGGTGCCGGGCACTTCGTCAAGATGATCCACAACGGCATCGAGTACGGCATGATGGCCGCGTTCGCCGAAGGTTTTGACATCCTCAAGACCAAGTCCAGCGAGCGCCTGCCGGAAGATCAGCGTTTTGATCTGAATGTGGCTGACATCGCCGAAGTCTGGCGTCGTGGCAGCGTGGTTTCTTCCTGGCTGCTCGACCTGACCGCCGATGCACTGGCCAGCGACCCGAAACTTGACGGTTTCTCCGGTTCGGTTGCCGACAGCGGTGAAGGTCAATGGACCATCGAAGCCGCCATGGAGCAAGCGGTGCCGGTACCGGTGCTGTCCAACTCGCTGTTCTCGCGCTACCGCTCACGTGGCCAGGGTACCTTTGGCGACAAGATTCTTTCGGCCCAGCGCTTCGGCTTCGGCGGCCATGTGGAGACAGCGAAGAAATGACCCATACGATCCGCAGAAAATCCAAGGCAGACCCCGCACCACCGACCACGCTGTTCCTGTTCGGTGCCCACGGCGACCTGGTCAAGCGCTTGCTGATGCCAGCGCTGTACAACCTCAGTCGCGACGGTTTGCTTGACGAGAATCTGCGGATCGTCGGCGTTGACCATAACGCCATTACCGATGAAGCCTTCGCGCAAAAGCTCGAAGACTTCATCCGTACCGAAGTGGCGGCGAAGGTCGGCAAGGGCGATCAGATGCTTGATCCGGCCTTGTGGGCCAAGCTTGCCAAAGGCATCAGCTACGTTCAGGGCGATTTCCTGGACGACAGCACTTATTCTGCGCTGGCGGCGAAAATCGCCGACAGCGGCACTGGCAATGCGGTGTTCTACCTGGCCACCGCGCCGCGCTTCTTCAGCGAAGTGGTGCGCCGACTGGGCGCTGCCCAATTGCTTGAAGAAACGCCCGAAGCGTTCAGAAGGGTGGTGATCGAGAAGCCGTTCGGCTCCGATCTGCAAACCGCCGAAGCACTGAACGCCTGTTTGCTCAAGGTGATGTCCGAGAAGCAGATCTATCGGATCGACCATTACCTGGGCAAGGAAACCGTGCAGAACATTCTGGTCAGCCGGTTCTCCAACAGCCTGTTCGAAGCGTTCTGGAACAACCATTACATCGACCACGTGCAAATCACCGCCGCCGAAACCGTCGGCGTCGAAACCCGTGGCAGTTTTTACGAACACACCGGCGCACTGCGTGACATGGTGCCCAATCACCTGTTCCAGTTGCTGGCCATGGTCGCCATGGAGCCGCCAGCCGCGTTCGGCGCTGATGCGGTGCGCGGCGAAAAAGCGAAAGTGGTTGGCGCGATCCGTCCATGGACGGTGGAAGAGGCGCGGGCCAACTCGGTACGCGGCCAATACAGCGCTGGTGAAGTCGGCGGTAAAGCGCTGGCCGGTTATCGCGAAGAGGCCAACGTCTCGCCCGACAGCAACACCGAAACCTACGTCGCGCTGAAAGTGATGATCGACAACTGGCGCTGGGTCGGCGTGCCGTTCTACCTGCGCACCGGTAAACGCATGAGCGTGCGTGATACCGAAATCGTCATCTGCTTCAAACCGGCGCCATACGCGCAATTTCGCGATACCGAAGTCGACGAGTTGCAGCCAACGTATCTGCGCATCCAGATCCAGCCCAACGAAGGCATGTGGTTTGACCTGTTGGCCAAGCGGCCGGGGCCGGCGCTGAACATGGCCAACATCGAGCTGGGGTTTGCCTACAAGGACTTCTTCGAGATGCAGCCGTCGACCGGTTACGAAACGCTGATCTACGACTGCCTGACCGGCGATCAGACGCTGTTCCAGCGTGCCGACAACATCGAGAACGGCTGGCGCGCCGTGCAGCCGTTCCTCGACGCCTGGCAACAGGACGCGAGCGTGCAAACGTACGCGGCTGGTGAAGACGGCCCGCAGGCTGCCGAAGACTTGCTGACTCGCGATGGTCGCGTCTGGCACGGTCTGGGATGAGCCAGCCGATCCGTTTTCTTCTGAGCGACATGGACGGCACGCTGTTGCTGCCCGACCACACACTGAGCCAACGCACAGTCGCCGCTGTGCGCTCTTTGCGCGAGGCAGGCGTGTTGTTCAGCCTCGCCACCGGGCGCCCGCCGAAAGCCATGTTGCAGCAGATCGAAGCCTTGGGCGTCGATCTGCCGACGGCGGCGTTCAATGGCGGCACCATCGTCAATCCGGACGGCAGCCTGCTGGCGGCGCACTACTTGCCGGCGACCACTGCACTGATTGCCTTGGCGACGTTCGCGGATCAACCGGACGTCGAAGTCTGGGTGTTCAGCGGCGGCGATTGGCTGGTCAAGGACGCCAACGGCCCGATGGTACCGCGCGAGCAGCACGGCCTCGGCTATCCGCCAGTGGTGGTCGAGAGCTTTGAACCGTATCTGGAGCGCATCGACAAGATCGTCGCCACCAGCAACAACACCGGGTTTCTGATCGAGCTGGAGGCGCGCCTGTTGCCCAAGGTCAACGGCATGGCGCAAGTCTCGCGCTCACAGCCGGTGTATCTGGACGTGACGGCGCTGGAAGCCAACAAGGGCACCGCGCTAGCAACCATTGCTGCGCATCTTGGCATCCCTCTGGAGCAGACCGCGGCGATTGGCGATGGCGGCAACGATCCGGCAATGTTCCATTGCGCGGGCTTGTCGATTGCCATGGGGCAGGCGGAGGAGGCGGTACGGCGTCAGGCGGATGTCGTCACTGCGCCGAACACCGAAGATGGCGTGGCCCAGGCAATCGAGCAGTACATCCTCCCTCGCTGACCCAATCGGAAAACCCAATGTGGGAGCGAGCCTGCTCGCGAAAGCGGTGTGTCATTCAACGAATCCGTTGTCTGTCACTCCCTCTTCGCGAGCAGGCTCGCTCCCACAGGTTTGTTCAGTGCTTGTTAGAGCCAGTAGCTGACGGCGTACCAGCCCAACAGCCCCATCACAATCGTGTACGGCAACGCCATCCACACCATCCGCCCATAAGACAATCGCACCAGCGGCGCAACCGCCGAGGTCAGCAGAAACAGAAAAGCGGCCTGCCCGTTCGGCGTCGCCACACTCGGCAAATTGGTACCGGTGTTGATCGCAATGGCCAGCGTCTCGAAGTGCTCGCGGCTCATGTGCCCGGCCAGAAATGCCTGTTTCACTTCGGTGATGTAAATGGTCGCGACAAACACGTTGTCACTGATCGCCGACAGCAGGCCATTGGCAATAAACAGCATGCCCGGTTGTTGATCCATTGGCAGCGCCAGCACCCATTCAATCAGCGGCACAAACAGCTGTTGATCGTGAATCACCGCCACCACGGCAAAGAACACCACCAGCAAAGCGGTAAACGGCATGGCGTCCTTGAACGCGCTGCCCAGACGATGCTCGTCGGTGATCCCGGTAAACGCGGTGATCAACACGATCACCATCAAACCGATCAGGCCAACTTCAGCGACGTGAAAGGCCAGGCAGCCGATCAGGATCAGCGCCGCAGCGCCTTGTACCAGCAGCGCCGCACGTTGGCGCGAGGTGCGCTCGGCGTTGTCTTCAGCCGCGTAGTTGGTCAGGACGGCACGAACGTTGTCCGGTAGCAGCGTGCCGTAACCGAACCAGCGCAGTTTCTCCAGCAATACGCAGGTCACCAGACCGGCCGCCAGTACCGGCAAGGATACGGGCGCGACTTTCAGGAAGAATTCGGCGAAATGCCAGCCCATTTCATGGCCGATCAGCAAGTTCTGCGGCTCGCCCACCAGTGTGCAGACACCACCGAGCGCCGTGCCGACTGCACCGTGCATCAGCAGGCTGCGCAGGAACGCGCGAAACTGATTCAGATCATCGTGATGTAGCGTTGGCAGGTGCTGGTCATCGCTGAATTCGCTGTCCTGACGTGGATCGTTGCCCGAGGCCACCCGGTGGTACACCGAGTAAAACCCCACCGCCGCGCTGATGATCACGGCGGTGACCGTCAAGGCATCGAGAAACGCCGAAAGAAACGCGCAGAGAAAGCAGAACATCAGCGCCAGTGCCGCTTTCGAGCGCACGCCCAGCAACAGCCGCGAGAACAGAAACAGCAGCAGGTCTTTCATGAAGTAGATGCCAGCCACCATGAACATCAGCAGCAGGATCACCGGAAAGTTGTGCACCAGTTCGTCGTAGAGCGCCTGTGGCGTGGTCATCTTCAGCAGCAGGGCTTCGATCAGCAATAGGCCGCCGGGCATCAGCGGGTAGCACTTTAGAGCCATGGCCAAGGTGAAGATGAACTCGATCACCAACAGCCAGCCAGCCGCGACAGGGCCGACGGTGAACAGCACCACGGCATTGAGGATCAGAAATCCGACGATGGTCGCCTTATACCAGCGTGGCGAGTGCCCGAGAAAATTGTGCGCGAACGCCTGGGCCATTGAAGCGGACATCGCTTGCTCCTTGTTTTAAAGAAGCGCGCAAGTTGCCGGATGTGTCAGCCAAGTTCAAGGCTTAACTGCGTGAATACAGCCCTTTATCGCAGCCTTCGGCAGCTTCTACACGAAGCGAGTTGTTACAGGTTGGTGTAGCGCGCAACCATCGCCCGGTAATTTCCATCCAGCGAGTAGCCTCCGACCAGAATCGCCCCCTCTGCTTGCACCGCCAGTGAATTGGCGGTATCGAGGCTTCGTCCCAAGCGCGTGCGCAACCAGCCCCGGCTTTGGCCGAAGCTCGGGTCCAGGCTGCCATCGAGCCGATAGCGGGCGACGATGAAATCCGCCTCAATCCCGCCAATGGTCGCGCCGACGGCGATGATCCGACCGTCCGCCATGCGCTGCGCGGCGCTCCACTGACAGCCACTGGGGCCGATATCCAGCAACTGCGGCCGGCCGCCATTGCAATGTAAATCCGGGCGGCCATTGCCGTGCAGGCTGAAGGACAGACAGCGGATCGGGTCACGGCTGCTGCCAAAGCAGTGCAGCGTGTCGTCGGACTCAATGATCTGACTGACCAGAGCGCTGTTGCCCTGAGCCTTGAATGCCATAAAGCCGTCCACTGCAAAGCGTTCATCGAGTCGCCCATCGGGCAGATAACGCGCCAGCAGACCTTCCTGGGGAAAATCGATGGAGCCGCCCACCAGAATTCGCCCATCCTCCTGCAACAGCAGGCTGCCGAGCCAGGTGTTAAGCAACAAATGACGGATCATCACAAAGCCGCGACCGTTGAAGGTTTCATCCAGGTGGCCGTCGGGTTTGAGGCGAATCAGCATGCCGGCATGGTCGGCGAGTTCGAAATGATGATTGGCGATCAGCAGAATGTGCCCGTCATCCTGCACCGCAAAATCGCAGGCCTCTGCGCCCGGCACTCCAGGCGGTAGCCAGCTGTCGCGGGTGCCCATGGACAAGTCGCCCGGCAGGCGCACCACTTGGTAACCCTTGTCTCCAAAGGATTGATCCGGCCGGCCGTGCGCATCGAACAGGGCGAGGGCGGGCAGGGTGCGACGGCTGTTTTCATAATGCAGGCCGGCCAGCAGGATTCGTCCATCGGGCAGCGCCTGGACTTTGCCGGCCATGGCTTCGAAGCCTTTGGCAAACGTGTCGATCACGCTGCCCTGAACACCAAAAGACAGATCGGCGGAGCCATCGGCGAGCAATCGGGCAAGGCCGAAACGGCTGCCCTCGGCAACGCCGACTTTGGCCGCGACCAGAATCCGCCCTTGGGCATCGAGCGCCAGATCCTGGGTCAGGCTGCACTCGCTGTCGGCAAAGTACACCTGAGCGACGCCCCTGACGGCGAAGGTCGGGTCGAGTTGACCGGCATTATTGAACAACGACGGCAGCGCATAAGTGTTCTGGTTGGACATGCACGCATCTCCTTGCGAGTGACCAAAGCCGAATACCGGTCGGGTAACTGCATGAGCGGAACATTCAAAACCTGAACAGGGAGAAGTACAACTGTAAGAAATAACAGGTGGAGGGTCGCACTGTGCCAGAACAGTGTCTTTTTGAACCAGTCGCAAGCGTGCCAAGCAATTACACAAGAATGCGCGGTTGAAAGTTGTACAGAAGCATGGCGAATTAAAAAGCAAGAACAACTAAGGCGAGAAGGGCGGATGACTGAAAAGTCATCCGCATCGCCCGGTTATCAGTGTGGCATTGACCACGATTGCAGCGTGTAACCTTCATCGCTCAGTTCGGCGCGGGCTTGCTGCAAAAGTTGCTCAAGCTGTGCCGGGTCGGAATAAGCACTGCTTGGAATTTGTTTACGACCGATGTGGGAGTTGGTGCGGTCGATAACGGTCAGGCTCAGTTCGCCATTGCCGTCTTGTGGTGCCCAGGCCACGCACTGGAAAGGTTTGAACGCGTGGTTGGCAATCAAAAGAGCTTCGTTGATACGGAGCGGGGCGGTCATGGGGTCTTCTCTCTGTAGTGCCCAATCAAATGATCTGCCGTCGGTTGGGCTTACCGTTCGGCTGGTTACTTGTACTGATGCACGCAACCGGGGAGCAGGTCACACACGAAACAAAGAAATTTCAACTTTCTTTCAGTTGTCGAGTTACACGAGCGATGTTGAAAGCCTGGTGAAAGCTTTTAACGAGGGGCGTAAGTCGATAGCTGACTAACAACTGCGCTACTTATAACGAGTTTGCTTGTACACCTATAAGCAATCGATACAAGGCCCTGTCAAAATCTTGCTAATGTTACAGCCAGGTCTGCCAAATGACTGTTTTTACAACCTTTTCATAAAATTTGGCGCCAAGGAACAGTCATGATCGAAGCGCCTGCGTTACGACGTTTACTGGTGGTCGACCCTTGTGACGACTGCCATCGCTTATTACCGGGTTTGCGCGCGGTAGGCTGGGATGTCGACAGTTGTACGCTGGAAAATGCTGCCGATCGCAGCTGCGATGTCGGCCTTTTGCGTTTACAGCCTTTTCACCTCGAACGCCCCGAAGCGGTCAAGGAGCTGATAAGCCGCAGTGGTACCGAATGGATCGCGGTGCTCAATCAGGAAGTCCTGCGTTTACAAAACGTCGGTGACTTTGTCTGTGAATGGTTTTTCGATTTTCATACCTTGCCATTCGACGTGTCGCGGGTGCAGGTCACCCTTGGCCGTGCGTTCGGCATGGCGCGCCTGCGCGGGCAGGGCACGATCCACGTGGATCAACCCGAACACGAACTGCTGGGCGACAGCAAACCGATTCGCGAACTGCGCAAATTGCTCAGTAAACTGGCGCCCACCGAATCGCCGGTGCTGATCCGTGGCGAAAGCGGTACCGGCAAAGAACTGGTCGCGCGTACGCTGCATCGTCAGTCCCAGCGCCACAGCAAACCGTTTGTGGCGATCAACTGCGGGGCGATTCCCGAGCATCTGATTCAGTCCGAGCTGTTTGGTCATGAAAAAGGCGCGTTTACCGGCGCCCATCAGCGCAAGGTCGGGCGTATTGAGGCGGCCAACGGTGGCACCTTGTTCCTCGATGAAATCGGTGATCTGCCACTGGAGCTACAAGCCAATCTGCTGCGCTTTCTCCAGGAAAAACACATTGAGCGGGTCGGTGGCAGTCAGCCAATCCCGGTGGATGTTCGCGTGTTGGCGGCGACCCACGTCGACCTCGAAGCGGCTATCGAGAACAAGCGCTTTCGCGAAGACCTGTATTACCGCCTCAACGTCCTGCAAGTCGTCACCGCGCCATTGCGCGAACGTCACGGTGATTTGTCGATGCTGGCCAACCATTTTTCCCATTTCTACAGCCACGAAACCGGGCGCCGGCCGCGCAGCTTCAGTGAAGATGCACTGATTGCCATGGGCAAGCATGACTGGCCGGGCAACGTGCGTGAACTGGCCAACCGCGTGCGCCGTGGCTTGGTTCTGGCCGAAGGCCGGCAGATCGAGGCGCGGGATCTGGGGCTGATCAGCCAGCACTCGATCGCCACACCCATGGGCACGCTGGAAGACTACAAGACCCGCGCCGAGCGCCAGGCACTGTGCGACGTGTTGAATCGGCACAGTGACAACCTCAGCGTTGCTGCCAAGGTGCTTGGTGTGTCACGACCAACGTTCTATCGCTTGTTGCACAAGCATCAGATTCGTTAAAACCGAAGATCAAAAGAGCGCAGCCTGCGACAGCTCCTACAGGGTCTACCTGTGTAGGCGCTGTCGCAGGCTGCGCTCTTTGCTTTAGAAGTAATACGGGAATTTCAGGCTGAAGGAAAAGTCCGGGGCGTCATCGGTCAAACCGATGGACAGGTTGGGCACGATGGTCAGGTTGTCGGTGGCCGCAATGGTCATGCCGACGTTGAAGTAACCGGCGTTGGCGTCACTGGACACCACCGATTGCCAATCACCGCCATCCTGTTTCAGCTTGCTCTTGCGCTGCACCAGGTCAGACATCGAGAACGACATACTCATTTTCTCGTTCAACGCGAAAGCGACACCGGCACCAATCTGGAAGCTGTCGCCGATCTTCACCTTGCCCGGGTTTTTCTGGTTGACGGTGGAGCTGATGTCGTCGAACGACTCTTCAAGGTTGTGGGTGTAGGACAGACTGCCGAACAGCACCGCCGGGTCGAACGTCTTGACCAGCGAGATGCCGGGCGTGACCGACCAGACGCCGTTGCCGGTGGGCAGGGTGTCAGGTACGAACAGGTTGCTGTTGGCATCGGTCTGGCGCAGTTTGATGCCGAACGGGTCCTTGCCGGTTGGCGCCTTGACGCGCAAGGTCACCACGGCGTCCGGGGTGTTGACCGACTCGTCGAGGAATTTGTAAGCGATGCCGAAGTTAACGTCACCGATGGTTGGATCGCGGTCGACGTCCTGCTCGGTGGTGACGTTGGAGGCACCGCCATTGCCGCCGCCGGATTGATAGGTCGAACTGCGATAGACCACCGGCACGTTCAGGTCGAACTGCCAGCGGTTGTCGAAGTTGTAGCGACCGGTCAGATCCAGCGTCCAGGTATCGGCCTTGATCCGGTCCAGGTTGATATTGCCGAGGAAGATCGAGTCCAGCGCGAGAAACCCGTTGAGAATCAACTGACGGGTGTCGTAGCGCGAATAAGTGATGCCGGTTTCAACGCTGAACTTGCCGCCACCGAAGAAGCCACTGGCCTCGTCATACAGGTTGGAGACACTTTGCGCCGGTTGCGAATCGTCGGCCAGCGATTGGCCGTAGGAAGCGCCACTGCCCCCAGCAGCGCCCCCGGACGCGGCTGCGGCTCCGGTACCGGCGGCCACCCTCTGGTTGCCTTTCATGTCGGACGGCGATTTGGCCAGACGTTTTGGGGGCGGGGCGACGGGTTGATCTTCGACCTGGCGAACTCGCTGCTCAAGTACCGCCAGGGCTTTTTGTTGTACTTCGTATCGTTGCTTAAGCTCCAGAAGTTCCTGTTTCAGAGCTTCTACATCGGCGTTCGGTGCCGCTTGCAGCATCGCCGCCGGTAGAAGAGTGCTCAGACATACAGCGGCACGCAGTGATACTGATCGATACATGAATAAGCCGTCCCTTTAAGCCCAATGATCGAGACTCAGC
Source organism: Pseudomonas sp. Irchel 3E19 (assembly GCF_900187585.1). Taxonomy (NCBI): domain Bacteria; kingdom Pseudomonadati; phylum Pseudomonadota; class Gammaproteobacteria; order Pseudomonadales; family Pseudomonadaceae; genus Pseudomonas; species Pseudomonas sp. Irchel 3E19. The sequence goes on along the minus strand of NZ_FYDT01000015.1, from coordinate 13,429 downwards.
GTAGTTCAATATCCAATATTGCGTAGAGCCCTGAGTTGAGTCAGGTTGCAGTCCAGTGCGCCGGCGCTCATGCCGTTATTGTTCAGTACGACGTTGAGTTGGGTCATGTTGTTGACCATGTTGGCACTGCCGAGCAGGCGGGTGTTCTGCAGCAAGCCACCCTGGGCGACTTGTTGCAGGGCGGTGCCCTGATTGCCGGAAGCCTGAATGGCCATTTGGACGCCACCGCTGGTAGCTGAAACCGCAACGTTACCGGCGGCATTACTGCCTGTGATGGTCTGTCCAGCCACTAACGCCTGCCCCTGCTGAGGTAACAAAGCGGGCGCCTGAGCGGCTTCCCTGACGTTAATCGCGACGTTGTTGCTGGCGGTGTTGTCGTCGCCGGCGGCGCGTACGCTTTGGGTCACGCCCTGGCTGCTGTTAAGTCCCGCCCCGCCGATAACACTGCCCGTGCCCAGTGTTGGCGTGCTGCCGTTGCCATGCTCCTTGATTGTCTGGACATAGAACTCGGGTTTTACGGTTGATGCCTGAAGTTGCATCGACGTCGATGCGCCGATCAGGTCACCGCTGGCGTTGCGCCAGGTACTGCTCATGACAATGCCGAAGCTGATAATCCGCCCCGGCATGACGTAACGACCGCGTAGCTCGGACAGTTCCTTGTCCTGTATTTCGATAGGTTTGAATCCTGCATTGGCATAGCCTGACGCACTTGCTGCCAGGCAGGCGGCGGCCAGCCAGTATGAGGTTTTCATTTGCTGCTCCCGGGACATCCAGCCCCATTCTTTATAATCGGCGATTAAAAGAAGTCGCTCTGTATGAACCCGAAGTCCATCAATTCAGCATCTTTGACAGGGTTGAAGCCATCCAGCTTGTTCTTGGCCGTCAGGGGTGTCGGCGGGCTGCGCAAGGCGTTGGCCTTGTCATAACCGGGGCCGACGATGGCGAAGACAATGCCGTTCCAACCTTTGACAAAGTCATCATGGGAGTAGCGTTTGTGGCCCAGAACCGGGTCTGCGATGTAAACCCAATCCTTGTCCGCACGCTGCAACACCACGAAATGCTTGTAGCCGCGAATTTCGATCAGTACCACCACCGGTATTGTTACCGCGTCGAGTTTTTCCGGTGGAATCTTGTAGCCCCTGGCGCGCATGCCGATGCTTTCTATGTAGCGCTTCATGTCGAGCATGGAAAAACCCTGAGTACGAACAAGGTCCTGGTCAGCGTTGACCAGCATGCCTTTGATGATGTGCTCCTCATCGACGTCGAGCCAATAGCCTTGGCGTAACACCGTGGCCAGTGCGGCGGCGCCGCAACTGAAGTCGGTTTTCTGTTCGACGATGTCGGCAAACTTGCGCTCACGAATACTTTGCACGTTCTTGTAGACGAGTACGCCACCTGGCAGGGCAGCGATAGGCATCTGGGCAGCCTGAGTCAGGCCAGACAGGCAAAGCAGAGCGAGAAGGGCAGTCTTACGCATGATCGATACGCCTTTACGGACTGAGGAAAAGCCCCGTTTCCGGGGCTTTCGTTTCGATCGCGATTACATGCAGGCTTTGCAGCCAGCAGCGATGGACAGCGAGTTGCTTTGTTGGTTGCCCACACCCGCCGAGACGTTGGCTCCGCCGTTGCCGGAGAAGTTGTTCATCGAGTTGGTCATGTTGGCATTGTTGACGACAGGTGCTTTCCAGCCATCTTTGGTCAGCACTTGTTGGGTGGTTACGCCAGCGAGGCCAAAAGTACCCACGGCTTCGAACTTGGCTTTCTGGTCATCGTTGCCGCCGTGGCCGCCGCCACGGTTATCCCAACCGCCATGGTTGTCGTCTTCGATGGTTGCAGTGCCTTTGGCTTTGAACACGCCAGCGGCCGCGTAGGTGCCGGTGAGGGTGTCGGTTTTGTAGGTCTGCACGCCTTTGTTTTCGACAACCAGGCCAGTAGAGGACTGATTGGCGGCTGCTGCGGCTGTGGCTACACGGCCACCGGACACGGCAATCGCCAGGTTGTTTTTCTGTTGGTTGAAGTTGCCAGCAGACACGTTGATGCCGATGTTGCCGGAACCATTGTTGCCTGCGTTGTTGAGGGTGGCGTTGTTGAAGGTAGACGAGTTTTTCACATAGTTGTTATTGTTGACTTGAGTCGCGCTCGAGGCAGCAACAGCAGTACCGAAGATGAAGCTTTCATCAGCGGTAGCCAGTGCAGCAGCGTTGTCCTGCTGGTTTCCGTCGCCGGCTGCAACGTTGGCGCCCATGTTGCCGTTAGAGCCATTGAGCGAGTCACTGGCATTTGCGTTGTTCAGAGTGCCCTGGTTTTTCACTACGTTGCCGTCGCTGTCTTGCGCATCAAGAACAGCGGCGCCGGCGCCGGCGGTAATTTGCAGCAGTTGTTCCAGGGAAGGACCTTTAGGCTGGTTATTGCCATGGCCGTTGCCGTGCCCGTTACCATGATCGTTATCACGACCGCCTGCCTGTGCTGCGATTGCCATCACTGCTGCAAGTGCGAAAACCAGTGGTTTGAGAGCCATTGTAGGTTTCATGGTGTTTCTCCGTGCTTATTAGTTGGTTAAGTGTTGGTACTTTCTAATTGCACTGCTTTTTATTTGGGTCAGTCTGCGACCCGGATGCTCAGGGTGTTAGCCATTCGGTTCCCCACCCCGGCACTCTGGTTCACCTGGATTACCCCGCGGCTGCCGGTGAAGGCCTGATCACTTGTCGTGACCTGGCGACTGCCGGGTGAGGTACCAGTTGCTCCTGAGCTCGGTAAAAACGCCACGTTCTGTTGCGAAAGGGCGCTGTCGTCAACGCTCTGCGGGGCAGCACTGATGCTGACGCGCGTCACGTTGGCCATCTGGTTGTTGGCCCCGGCGCCCTGGTTCACGCCCAGGATCCCGTTGCCGTTGCTGAAAGAGTTGCCGCCAATGGTTGCGCTGGCATTGGTCGCCGCACTGGCGGGTGTATCGAGGTGCTGCCGGACGTTGGTCGTGGCGCTGGCCGAAGTGCCGATGGCAATGGCCTTGGTGTTGGCCTGTTGCATCTGGTCACCGGCGGCCTGGTTGACGTTGTAGTTGCCGCGGTACTGGATGCCGGTGTCCTGAATGTTCGCGTTGTTAACCGAGTTGGAGTCGGCCATCGCGTTGGCGCAGCCGAGAAGGGCGAGCAGCACAAGGGTGCGATTCATCTTATTGGCCTCCAGCCATGCGGGTCAGCGGAGCAAGGCCGGAGCTCATTGCGCGATTGACCGTGTTGGAGATTGAACTGCCAGCACCGCCGCCGTGACCGCCGTTCATGCCGGGCAGGCCATTGGGATTGGTCAGAGTGTTCATGCCGGGCATGTTCGCCGTCGGGGTGGTGATGTTGCCGCGAATCGAAGAGCCACTGGCAACACTGGCAAACTCACCGTCATTGAGTTCGGTACTGCCCATCGCCTGGTTAATGCGAGCGGAAGGGTTGGCATTGACTGTGGTCGGATAGGGGTCTTTGCCGCCGCTGCGACCGATAGGGATCGGCTGAACATCGCGATTGAGCACGATCACGCCATTGCCTTCGGCCTGAACGTTAGAAGTGATGAATGCGCTGGCTGCTGATCCAATCAGCAGTAGGCAGGTCAAACTTTTATTGAAGTTCCCCACGGCGGCAATTCCTTCTTCAGCGGGCTGCAACTTGTCAGCGTTGGGAAGGAGAGAGCGAAAGCTGTGCCGCTTTTGAGTTTTTCAGTTATTTCAATGGCTTGCCTGATCGAGACGGCAGACTGACCAACATGCTGTTTCAACCTTGAAACACACCGCGTTCCGGCGACGTGTCTATTGGCTGAGCAAAGCTCTGGAACAAGGGTTTGCGGGGATGTGTTTCATCAGCGTAACAAGGCGCATGACAAAGCCATGAAGGCCGCTGAAACGGCCACTTTGCAGGCGCACGAGTGTTTCAGGAATGGACACTTTGCCCCCATAACAGGGGAAAACGCTGGGGCGGATGACCCAAAAAGCAGGGTCACTCGTGCAACAAGCGCTCGACCTCTGCAAAGGCTTGCGCCTGTCGCTCGGCCCAACTGCCCTGAATTATCCGGACGGGCTGGCGGTGTTGCGCCAACCAGGCGGCAGTGGCGTTAAAAAAGCTCAAACGCTCTTGCAGATCCGGTTGGCAGCGCTGGCCGTCATCGGTCCAGTCGATCTGCTCGGGGGAAAGTAAAAGGTGCAGGTCGTAATGCCGGGCCAGCAATTGCGGCTCGAGCCACGCCGGGCAATCGCCAAACAGGGTCTGGCTCCAGAGCATGTTGCTGAGCAAATGGGTGTCGAGAATCAGCAGGGGTGGCCGTTGCGCCCGCGCCTGATCCTCCCACTGCAATTGGCCGCGAGCGATCTCGGGAATGTCGGCCAGACAGGTATCGCGCGGATTCTGCTCGATAAAAAAGCGCACATATTCGTCCACCCGCAAGCCGCCGAACCGTTGCTGAAGGCCCGCCGCCAGCCAGCTCTTGCCGGTCGACTCCGGACCGGTCAGAACCACGACCTTCATGTGCGCAGCGCCGGGTCGGCGCGCCATTCGCGCCAGCCTTGAATGGCAATCAGGGTAAACAACGCGTACAGGGCTGCGGTGAGGTACAAGCCCTTGTAAAGGAACAGGCCGACGAAAATCACGTCGAGCACGAACCACAACGCCCAGCATTGCAGGCGCTTTTGCGCCATCCACAATTGCGCGACCAGGCTGAAACCGGTCAGCGCCGCATCCAGCCACGGTTGCGCGGCGTCAGTCCAATGCGCCATGGCTGCCCCCAGCAACAAGCTGCCGACGGCACCGCCAGCCAAACCGAGCCCTACCGATTGCCGATCAAGGCGGGTAACGGCGCGGCCGTCATGCATCGTCCCGGCACGGGTCCATTGCCACCAGCCGTAAACCTGCAGCGCGGCGTAGATCACTTGCAGCAACATGTCCGAGTACAGCTTCACTTCAAAGAAGATCCAGCTATAAAGCAGCACCATGACCAGCCCGATCGGCCAGCACCACGGATTCTGTTTGACCGTCAGCCAGACGGCGATCACGCCGAGGGCGGCGGCAAACAGTTCAAGCCCGGACATGGGGGTTCCTTGGGGGGAGTGAAAGAAGGGGGCGGATTGTACTGTATTGGCCAGAACACAGAAGAACCCTGTGGGAGCGAGCCTGCTCGCGAAGGCGCTGTGTCAGCAAAGGAAGCATTAACTGACATGACGCTTTCGCGAGCAGGCTCGCTCCCACAGTTTTTGGGTTAGACGCGGAACTGGCGCAGGAGGGCGTTGAGTTGTTCGCTCAGTTGGCCAAGTTTCAGGCTGGCCGCACTCGATTGTTCCGCCGCAATGGCCGTGCTGTGCGAGAGCCCGGCCGCTTGCGTAACGTTCTGGTTGATGTCCTCGACCACATGCGCCTGTTGCAGCGTGGCGCTGGCAATCGAGGCATTCAGACCATTGAGATTACGTAACGCCTGACCGATCGCATTCAGGCTGGCACCCGCGAGCCCGGCCTGTTCGATGGTCAGTTGTGAGGCTTTGCTGCTGTCGCCGATCACCTTGACCGCCGCTTCGGAGTGGTTTTGCAGGCGCTCGATCATCGTCTGGATCTCCGCGGTCGACTTTTGCGTACGCTGCGCGAGCAAACGCACCTCATCCGCGACCACGGCAAAGCCGCGACCCTGTTCGCCGGCCCGCGCCGCCTCAATGGCCGCGTTGAGCGCCAGCAGGTTGGTCTGCTCGGCAATCGAGCGGATCACTTCCAGCACGCTGCCGATCTGAGTGCTTTCGGCTGCCAGGGTGCGAATCACTTCCACCGCTTGATCAATGGTCCCGGACAACTTGTCGATCTGTTGCAGGCTGCCGTCGATATTGATCTGGCCCTGTTGGGCCTGGGCTTCGGCGTCGCGCATTTCTGCCGCCGCATGCTCGGCGTTCTTCGCCACGTCCTGAACGCCGTAGGTCACCTCGTTGATCGCGGTGGCCACCAGTTCCATCTGCTGCGATTGTTGCTGGCTGCGTTGCTGTGCCTGGGAGGCATCGTTGCCCAGCTCGCTGGACGACTGGCCAAGTGCGCTGGCCGACACCTGCAAGTCGCCGATCACCCGGCGCAACTTGGCGGTGAACGCGTTGAAGTGATGGGCAAGCTCGGTGACTTCATCTTTGCCGTGGGTATCGAGGCTGCGGGTCAGGTCGCTTTCGCCGCTGGCAATATTGGCCATGGCGTTCACGGTTTCCTGCAACGGGCGCACGATGCTGCGGGCGATCAGGATCACCAGCAACGCCATGATCACGGCAATCACCAAGCCGATGACCGTCGCCTTGATCACCTGACTCTTGAATTCGGCCTGCACATCATCGACGTACACCCCGGAACCGAGCACCCAGCCCCACGGCTCGAACAGTTTGACGTAGGAGGTCTTGGCCACCGGCTCACTGGCACCCGGTTTTGGCCAGCGGTAATCGACCATGCCGGCGCCTTTGGACCTGGCAATGGCAACCATCTCGTTGAACACCGCAAAACCATCCGGGTCGCGGATCGCCGAGAGGTTCTGGCCTTCGAGTTTGGGATTGGTCGGGTGCATGACCATCACGGGCGTGAGGTCGTTGATCCAGAAATAGTCGCTCTGGTCATAGCGCAGGCCACGGATGGCGGTGAGCGCCTGTTTCTGCGCGGCCTCTTTGGTCAGAGTGCCAGTGGTTTCCAGTTCGTGGTAATAGCTCAACAAACCGCTGGCGGTCTGCACCACATGCTGGGTTTTCTGGGCCTTGGCGTGATACAGGTCATCGTGAATCTGCTTGAGCATCAACACGCCCAAGGTCAGCAACATGACCACTGCCACAATCAAGATGAGCCACAAGCGTCGGCTGATCGACACACTGCGCAAGCTGTTCATAACGCTGTCACTCCGGATTTTTTTCTTGTAATAAATCAACGCCAGCATCCAATCACGTTTTCAGTGATCGGGCATACGCGACCCAAGTCGTATAACGCCGCAGCACTATTAAGGCTTATCTGATAGGATTTCGGCTCCGCGCGTGAAAACCTGAATCCAAGTTGATATTTCACGCAATTTTGACTGTTTCGTGTGGATCCTGTGCGCGCGGAATCGGTACAGCAAAACCAGCTACGCTGATCGCAGTGAACGTAAAAAAATACTATCGGGGCATGCCCGCGCGCATCGCTCTTTGGGGGATTGATGGATCTTTGGATGGCCTTGCAGGCACTGATACTAGGAGTTGTAGAGGGGCTGACGGAGTTTTTGCCTATTTCCAGTACCGGACACCAGATCATTGTTGCCGACTTGCTCGACTTCGGCGGCGAGAGGGCCATGGCGTTCAACATCATCATCCAGCTCGGCGCGATTCTCGCGGTGGTCTGGGAGTTTCGTCGCAAGATTTTCGATGTGGTGGTCGGCTTGCCGACTCAGCCGAGCGCGCGGCGTTTTACCGCTAACCTGTTGATCGCGTTTCTGCCCGCGGTGGTGCTGGGCGTGATCTTTGCCGATCTGATTCATGAGTATCTGTTCAACCCGATCACCGTGGCGGCGGCTTTGGTGGTGGGTGGGGTCATCATGTTGTGGGCGGAAAAGCGTCAGCATGAAGTGCATGCGCAAACGGTCGATGAGATCACCTGGAAAGATGCCTTGAAGGTGGGTTTCGCCCAGTGTCTGGCCATGATCCCCGGCACTTCGCGTTCCGGCTCGACGATCATTGGCGGCCTGCTGTTCGGTCTGTCGCGTAAAACCGCTACCGAGTTTTCGTTCTTCCTCGCGATGCCGACCATGGTTGGCGCTGCGGTGTACTCGGGCTACAAATACCGCGATCTGTTTGTGCCAGCAGACTTTCCGGTGTTCGCCATCGGTTTCGTCACCGCCTTCATCTTTGCGATGATCGCAGTGCGCGGCCTGCTCAAGTTCATCGCCAGCCATAGCTATGCAGCGTTTGCCTGGTACCGGATCGTCTTCGGTCTGGTGATTCTGGCCAGTTGGCAATTTGGCTGGGTGGACTGGTCGGCGACCAAGCCATGAATGACTCCCGCGCACGCCGCCCTGAAGGTCGTCCGTCCGGTGGCAGCATTCAGAACCTGAAACTTAAACTGGTGGTGCTGCTGATCGTCTGCGCGCTGCCATTGTTCGGTTCGCTGTCGATGTGGCTGCGCGGGATTTCGCTGGTGCCGTTGGCCGCGTATGGAATCGTCAGCGTGCTGGCGTTTTTCATGTATTGGGCCGACAAGCGCAAGGCGCGCACCGACGCCTGGCGCACGCCGGAGAACATCCTCCACGCAGTGGAACTGGCCGGCGGCTGGCCGGGCGCGCTGATCGCTCAGCAAGTGTTCCGGCACAAGACGCGCAAGGTGTCGTTCCAGGTGCTGTTCTGGGTGATTGTCGTGTTGCATCAGGTGTTCTGGATCGACCAGATATTCCTCGGCTCGAACCTGTTATCCCTGTTTTAAGCCTTGCACTGAACAATGTGGGAGCGGGCTTGCTCGCGAATGCGGTGTGTCATTGAGCTTCAATACGACTGATCCACCGCCTTCGCGAGCAAGCCCGCTCCCACATAGTCAAAAGCTACAACAGCAGGCCGATTTGGGTTTTCTTGGGCAGCTAGCTCACCACCAACTGATGCGAGCGCTGCAGCAACCCCTGCAATTCTTCGGCACCCAGCGGATAGGGCGGATGCATGATGATCCACTGCGCCCTGGCCAGGTACGGCGCCGGGTGAATGCCCGGGCGGTCGCAATGGCCGAGAAACAGATCCTTGTCGACCTTGAACGCCAGCGAATCTCCCCGCAGCCCCTGCAAAGCAAACATCTTGTTGCCGGCAATCGAAAACACGCGCACGCCACCCCACTTGTAGTCTTCGCGCGCACCGGGCAACGCCAGGCAGAACGCCGCAACGTCCGCTTCGCTCATCTTTCCCTTCATAACAAACGCTCCCCACACGCATTGAACGATTCGACCAGGTGATCGATCCACGCACGCACCGCCGGCATCACCCCGCGCCGATGCGGGTACACCGCTTGCAACCAGCCACCGGGCAACGACCACTCCGGCAGCAGTTGCACCAGTGTGCCGTTTAGCAGTTCTTCCTCGCAGTACATCATCGGCAGCAAGGTGAAGCCTTGGCCCGCCAGCACACAGGTCTTGCGCACAATAAAGTCATCAATGCCCAGCCGTGCTTCCATGTTCAACTCAAAACTTTCACCGTGTTGATCGAACAGGCGCAGATGAACCATGCGATCAGCCTCCAGCGCACCCAGTACCGGCAGGTTCTTCAGGTCTTGCGGATGGTTGATGGCCTGAGCTTGTGCAAACGCCGGGCTGGCCACCACGACCACTTGTGCCTGGCGCAGACGCCGGGTCACCAGCAACGGATCCTCATCTCCGAGTTCGCGCACGCGCAGGGCGACATCGAAGCCTTCAGCCACCAGATCCACGCGCCGATTGAGCAGGACGACTTCCAGTTGCACCTGAGGGAATTTGCCGAGGAATTCGCTGATCACCCATGGCAACATTTCCCGCGCCAGCCCCGTGGGGCAGGACACCCGCAAGCGTCCGCGCGGCTCGCTGGACATGCTGGCCACTGCCTCGTCAGCCATTTCAGCTTCCAGCAACATCGCCTGACAGTGGCGTAAATAGCGCTCACCGACAGCGGTGAGATTCAACTGCCGGGTGGTACGTTGCAGCAAACGCGCACCGAGACGTTCTTCCAGTTCGGCAATGCGCCGCGACAGCCGCGATTTGGGAATGCCCAGCAATCGCCCGGCCGCCGCAAAGCCGCCAGCCTCGACGACTTTGGCGAAATAGTAGAGATCGTTCAGATCTTGCATGGTTGATATCCGACTGTTCTATCAGTGGGACAAACTATCGCATTGTCGGCGACTAATCAGCTATTGGTTTGTTGCGTAGGATTGTCTCCATTCCGTCGCCACCGGCGATTCATTCCAGGGGATTCCACATGAAACTGCTGCATATCGATTCGAGCATTCTGGGCGACAACTCGGCCTCCCGTCAGTTGAGCAGCCAAGTCGTCAAAGCCTGGCAAGCCGCTGAGCCAAGCGCCGTGGTGACCTACCGTGACCTGGCCGCTGACGCCATCAGCCACTTTTCATCGACCACCCTGGTCGCCGCCGGCACCACCGCTGAACTGCGCGACGCCGCCCAGCAGCACGAAGCCGAACTGAGCGCTTCGACCCTGGCCGAGTTCAAAGCCGCCGACGCCATCGTGATCGCTGCACCGATGTACAACTTCACCGTGCCGACCCAACTCAAAGCGTGGATCGACCGCGTTGCCGTAGCCGGTCAGACCTTCCGCTACACCGAAGCCGGCCCTGAAGGCCTGTGCGGTGGCAAGAAAGTGGTGATCGTCTCCACCGCCGGCGGCATCCATGCCGGTCAGGCCAGCGGCATCGCCCACGAGGAATACCTGAAGCTGGTGTTGGGCTTCCTCGGCATCACCGACATCGAAATCGTCCGTGCCGAAGGCCTGGCGTATGGCGACGAAGTACGCAACAACGCCATGACCGCTGCCCAAGCGAAGATCAGCGAGCAATTGTTCGCCGCTGCGTAAGGCCTGCGTAAAGAACAGCGCGGGGTCAGGCAATCCCCGAAAAACTCTGTATTCTGGTTCCGCAAGGGCCAGATGCGGAGTTTTTTGTTTCTGGCTGTTACATAATCTGGCCCGGGTTATGCACTCAAACGCTCAGCGTCTGAGTGCAGCGTCGTGTTGGAGCACCGAATCCCCGGCGTTTGAGGCCTTTACAAGGCAACGGATCATTCGATTGAGTAACAACAGGGGGGGGGCAGCCCATGATGCGTCTTTGTGCAACGTTACTGATTTGCCTGCTCGGCAGCCTGAATTCAGTGCAAGCTGCGCCGGGGCGTCATCCTGTCTGGAGTGTCGGTTACCACGAGATGACCTTTCTCGATCCGCTCGATCTGCAACCGATGCGCGCCATTGCGTTTTATCCCTCCAGTGATCGCGAACACTTGAGCCTGCTCGAAGGTTATTCAGTGGAGGCCGGCGAGGACACCAAAGTCGCCATCGGCCGTTTCCCAATGTTGATGCTCTCCCATGGCAACACCGGCACGCCGCTGGCCTTGCACGATCTTGCCACGTCGTTGGCACGCAAGGGTTTCGTGGTGGTGGCGGTGATTCACCCCGGCGACAACTCCAAAGACCACAGCCGCCTCGGCACGCTGAGCAATCTCTATGGGCGGCCAATCCAGATTTCCGAAGCGATTACCGCGACCCTCGGCGATTCGATGCTGGCGCCGTTCGTCAACGCCGATCAAGTCGGGGTAATCGGTTATTCCGCCGGGGGCGAGACAGCGTTGATCCTGTCGGGGGCGCAACCGGATCTTGATCGCCTGCGCCGCTATTGCCAGGAGCGTCCGGACGACCGTGACGCGTGCAACACCCAAGGCGAACTCATCGTTGACCGTGATGACTTGCAACCGGTGGCTGACCCACGCGTGCATGCCCTGTTGCTGATGGCGCCACTGAGCCTGAAATTCGGTCGCCATACCCTCGCCGACGTGCATGTGCCTGTGCTGCTTTATAGCGGCGATGGCGACAAACTCGTCGCCTTCGATAAAAACGCTGCCGCCCTGGCGCGCAAACTGCCGACCGCACCAGACTTCAAGTTACTGGCCGGGGCAGGGCACTTCGTGTTCATGGCGCCGTGCAACGAAGAGCAGATTCGCGCCATGCCGGCACTGTGTACGGATGCTGATGGGGTTGATCGCGAAGATATTCATCGCAATCTGATTTCCGAGGCCGGGCGGTTCTTTGCGCATACGTTGGGCAGGCCGACGCGGGCGGGGATGCAAACCGCCGATCAATAGTCAGGTGCAGAACCCTTGTGGGAGCGAGCAAGCCCGCTCCCACATTTGATCGTATTTCAATGCTGGATCATCGCCCGGCGCTTGAGCAGCAGGGTCAGCGCCAAACCCGTCACCGACAACAGCGCCGCACTGAAGAAAATCCACGAATACCCCAGATTCAACGCCACTGCACCCATCAACGGCCCGGCCACCGCCAGCGCCAGATCGAAGAACACCGCATAAGCACTCAACCCGGCACCGCGGCTGGAATTGGGCACCTGCTTGATGGCTTCGACCCCCAGCGCCGGATACACCAGCGAAAGCCCGAATCCGGCCAATCCCGCGCCGATCAACGCATAGGCCGTGGAGGGCGCCAGCCACAACATCACCAGGCCTACGGTTTCCACGCTCATGCAGATGATCGCCGAGGTAAAGCCGCCAAAACGCGCGATCGCAGAAATGAACATCAACCGCGAGACGATGAAACACACACCGAACACCGTCAGGCAATACGCTGCGCCGCTCCAGCCACGATTGAGGTAATAGAGGGTGATGAACGTGGTCAGCGTGCCGTAGCCGATTGAAGCCAGGCTCAAACTGGCGCCATACGGTGCTATGCGGCCAAATACCGCCCAGAACGGCAGCCGTTCGCCACGCACCACCGGCACCGACGGTTTGTTGCGGATCAACAGCAGTGCCCCCGCCGCCAGTAGCGACAAGACAATGCCAAGGCTGGCAAAGCCGTATTCGGCCACCATCACCACGCCCAGCGGCGCGCCAATGGCAATCGCGCCATAAGACGCGATGCCGTTCCAGCCGATTGACCGTGCCGTATGTTCTGCACCGACCTGGCCCATGCACCAACTGATCGTGCCGACACCGATCAACCCTTGTGCGATGCCCAGCAGCAAACGCCCCAGTATCAGAATCAACAGGCTCGGCAGCGGGAAGTCCTGCAGGAGTGTGGACGCCAGGGTCAATACGCCACTCAGCACGATCCCCAGCAAGCCGTACACGATCGCCCGTTTGGTGCCGACCGTGTCCGACATCCGCCCGGCCATTGGCCGCGAGAGCAGGGTGGCCAAGTACTGTGAGCCGATCACCAGTCCGGCAATGATCGCGCTGAAACCCAGCTGTTCATGCACGTAACCGGGCAACACCGCAATCGTCAGGCCGATGCACAGGAAGGCAACAAAGGTATAGAAAACGATGGAGACGATCTGCAGAGTGATCGCCATGGAGCTTTGCGGGGGCAGTTGCTGCGCAGACATGAGCACTCGTTCGCGGGCGGCGGTGGGAGAGTTCGCATCATGGCGTGGGCCTGAAATAAAAGAAAGCAGGCTAACTATTTTCCTGAGGGTTGATGTTGTTGCTGACGGCCCCTTCGCGAGCAGGCTCGCTCCCACATTTGAAATGCATCCCCCTGTGGGAGCGAGCCTGCTCGCGAAGTATCCGCACCACCGCATCGCTCACGCCAGAATGCAAAAAGCCCCGTCACAGGGACGTAATGCTGTTCACTTAAGCATTTGAATCCTCGCCGGGCTTCTTCGAAAATCCGATGTCAGATCTCTGGCATCGGATTTTTTATGTCTGTTCAACAGGACTTGCTCGACCTCGGCGACCTTTTCAA
>NZ_FYDT01000013.1:39476-129565 GCF_900187585.1 Pseudomonas sp. Irchel 3E19 | reverse complement strand
CCGTGCGGACCACTCTCCTACTCGGGTGCTGTCACACCAGTGCTAATGACGGTCTCTGCCCCGCGCGCGCTCTTCTACTCTAGCCCCAGTTTGCTGCGCGACAGCGCGGCGTCGAAGACGGGGCGGCCCCTCCTACAGGGGAACGCATTCCAAATGCAGGAGCTGCCGAAGGTTCGGGCCGCGTTCGGACGATCTTTTGCTCTTGTTCAATTGTTAGCCTCCTTCCTATAATCGAGGCGCTTACCCAAGCGCCGCCGAACCTCGTGCTTACCCCGCACCCGAGAGGCATCGGCCATTTCCGCTGCACTCCGGCGACTGTTCCTACTCGAAACAGCGACCGCTCCTCACCCCACATCCCTGGGTGTTCGACCATAATAATTCGCTCCAACGGAGCTCATGACTGTCAGGGATCACCGCATGACAACCAGTACTGCTTACAGCGAAACCGCGCCTGCCCAGCCGACCAATTCCGCCACTCGCGTCGCCACGGCGAGCTTCATCGGCACCGCAATCGAGTTCTACGACTTCTACGTTTATGCCACGGCCGCCGCACTGGTGATTGGGCCGGTGTTCTTCCCGCAGACCTCCGGCACCGCGCAGATGCTCTCGGCGTTTCTCACCTTTGGCATTGCCTTTCTTGCCCGCCCGTTAGGCTCGGCGCTGTTCGGTCACTTCGGTGATCGCATCGGGCGCAAGTCCACGCTGGTTGCCTCGCTGCTGCTGATGGGCGTCTGCACCACGCTGATTGGCGTGCTGCCGGGTTATGCCAGCATTGGCGCCTGGGCGCCGATTCTGCTGTGCGTGCTGCGTTTCGGTCAGGGCCTGGGATTGGGCGGCGAATGGGGTGGAGCCGCGTTGCTGGCCACGGAAAACGCGCCCAAGGGCAAGCGCGCCTGGTTCGGCATGTTCCCGCAGCTCGGCCCTTCGATTGGCTTTCTCGCGGCTAACGGCCTGTTCCTGACATTGGCCATGACGCTGAGCGACGAGCAGTTCCGCAGTTGGGGCTGGCGGATTCCTTTCCTGCTCAGCGCGGCACTGGTGATGGTCGGCCTGTATGTACGCCTGAAACTCCACGAAACACCGGTATTCGCCAATGCCATCGCCCGCCAGCAACGAGTGAAAGTGCCGCTGGTCGAGGTGTTCAGTCAGTACTGGGCGCCAACCCTGTTGGGCGCGGCGGCGATGGTGGTGTGCTATGCGCTGTTTTATATCTCGACTGTGTTTTCCCTGAGCTACGGCGTGTCCACTCTGGGTTACAGGCGTGAGACGTTCCTTGGCCTGCTGTGCTTTGCCGTGCTGTTCATGGCGGCCGCGACACCCCTGTCGGCCTGGGCCAGTGACCGTTACGGGCGCAAACCGGTGCTGATCGTCGGCGGCGTATTGGCGATTCTGTCCGGGTTTCTGATGGAGCCGTTGCTGACTCAGGGCTCGACCTGGGGCGTGGCGCTGTTTCTGTGCATTGAGTTGTTCTTGATGGGCGTGACCTTTGCGCCAATGGGCGCGCTACTGCCGGAGCTGTTTCCGACTCACGTGCGTTATACCGGCGCATCGGCAGCCTACAACCTCGGCGGCATTGTCGGAGCCTCGGCAGCGCCGTTCTTTGCGCAGAAACTGGTGGCGATGGGCGGTTTGAGTTATGTCGGGGGGTATGTTTCGGGAGCGGCGGTGATCAGCTTGATCGCAGTGCTGTGCTTGAAGGAAACGCGTAATAACGATCTGAATCAGATTGCCTGACAGAAGATCAAAAGCTTCGCGAGCAGGCTCGCTCCCACATTTGGAATGCATTTCCCAGTGGGAGCGAGCCTGCTCGCGAATGCCGCGCCTCGGTTTACAGCTCTACAACAACAGCCTGAGCAGCGCGAGTTGCCTTGGCCCGAGCAGCCTCAATCGACTCATCCCGCGCCAGCGCCACGCCCATACGACGCTGGCCATTCACTTCCGGCTTGCCGAACAGACGCAGCGCCGCATCCGGCTCGCTCAGCGCAGCACCCAGGTTGGCGAATGCGGTTTGATTCGACTGACCTTCCACCAGAATAACCGCCGAAGCCGATGGCCCGAACTGACGAATCAACGGCACCGGCAGGCCAAGAATGGCGCGTGCGTGCAAGGCGAACTGCGACAGATCCTGGGAAATCAGCGTGACCAGACCGGTGTCATGCGGACGCGGCGAGACTTCGCTGAACCACACCTGATCACCCTTGATGAACAACTCGACGCCAAACAGACCACGACCACCCAATGCTTCGGTGACAGCCTTGGCAACACGCTCGGACTCAGCCAGTGCAATCGGGCTCATGGCTTGTGGCTGCCAGGATTCCTGATAGTCGCCCTTCTCCTGACGGTGACCGACCGGCGCACAGAACGTGGTGCCGCCGATGTGGCGCACGGTCAGCAGGGTGATTTCATAGTCGAAATCGATGAAGCCTTCGATGATCACTCGGCCTTTACCCGCGCGGCCGCCCTCTTGGGCGTAGTCCCAGGCTTTCTGCACGTCATCATTGCTGCGCAGCAGGCTCTGGCCCTTGCCCGACGAACTCATCACCGGCTTCACGACACAGGGGAAGCCCAAGTCCTGAACGGCTTTGCTGTAGTCCTCGAAGGTGTCGGCAAAGTGGTACGGCGAGGTCGGCAGATCCAGCTCTTCAGCGGCCAGACGACGGATGCCTTCGCGGTTCATGGTTAACTGCGCAGCACGGGCAGTCGGAATCACGGTGAAGCCTTCGGCTTCCAGTTCGACCAGGGTGGCGGTGGCGATGGCTTCGATTTCCGGCACGATGAAGTGCGGTTTCTCGGCCTCGATGACTGCACGCAGGGCCGCGCCGTCGAGCATGTTGATCACATGGCTGCGATGGGCGACTTGCATGGCCGGCGCGTTCGCGTAACGGTCGACGGCAATCACCTCAACGCCCAGGCGTTGCAGCTCGATTACCACTTCCTTGCCCAACTCACCACAGCCACACAGCAATACGCGGGTCGCGGTTGGCGACAATGGAGTTCCGATACGGGTCATCTCAGGTCCTCAAAGAAGCGGATCATCGAGGAAAGCAACGCGATGCGCGCTTTCCATGGGGAGAAAGCGCGGCATTTTACATGAACCCGGGGGTTTGGCTTCAGCCGGCGACGGCCTGTTTGCGCTCGCGCCAGGCCATGATCAGCCAGACGGCGGTGACACCGGCAAACTTGGAGGCCAGCGCGGTGATGATTACCGGTGGCGTCAGCAGGTCGATCATGCCGAAAAAGATGAAGGTATCGAGGGGAATGCTCAGCGCCGAACTGATCCACAAGCGGTCGCGCAACGGTCGTTTGGTGATGCTGAACACCAGCCAGTCGATGCACTCGGAGACCGCGAATGCGGTGGCGCTGGCCAGTGCAATGGACGGATCGGAGGTAACGTAAGACAGCACCAGTGCCGCCAGCATCGCCACGATTGCGCCATGGCCGAAGCGGGTTTGAACCATGTCGCGCAGCACGAACACCAGACCGCCCCAGGCCGACCAGATGATGTCCAGGTGTGGCGCGGTGGAGAAAGCGAAGTTGATGAGTACAACGCTGCTGATGTAGGCGATGAGGAAAATCATGGGGGCGACCTGTCAGATTGGCGCACAGGTTACTTCAGGGATTGTTTTGGGCCAATAAGAAGTCGAGGCGGTGCCGGCCTTTTCGCGAGCAAGCCCGCTCCCACATTGGATCTACAGTGAACACAGATTTTGTGTATGCAATAGATCCAGTGTGGGAGCGGGCTTGCTCGCGAAGGCGCCCTGTCAGGCGCCGGATTTCCCGGGGATCATCCACACCAACCCACTAGCCTTCGCCCGCTCATGACACAAACCCAGCACCACGCGGCGCTCGTCATTGGTCATCCGGCCCCAGCGCGTAATCTCCTCGACCGTGCGCTGGCAGCCAGTGCAAACGTCGTCCTCATCCAGCGCACAAATATTCACACAGGGCGAAGCGACAGGTCTTTCGGGCGTGTTCATTCTTCTTGCTCGACCAGATCACGCGCATAACGCTGGGCGTTGTGCACATAGTGCGCGGCGCTGGCTTCGAGCATCTTCTTCTGTGGCTCGGTCAATTCCCGCACGACCTTGCCCGGCGAACCCATCACCAGCGAACCGTCCGGGATTTCCTTGCCCTCACCAATCAGCGAGTTGGCGCCGATGATGCAGTTCTTGCCAATCTTCGCGCCGTTCAGAATCACCGCATTAATGCCGATCAGGCTGTAGTCGCCGACCGTACAGCCATGCAGCATGGCGTTGTGGCCGATGGTCACGCCGGTGCCGATGGTCAGCGGATAACCCATGTCGGTGTGCATCACCGTGCCGTCCTGGACGTTGCTGTTCTTGCCGATCAGGATCAGTTCGTTGTCGCCGCGCAGCACGGCGTTGAACCAGACGTTGGCGCCCTCCTCCAGTTTGACCTTGCCTACCAGCACGGCATTGGGGGCGACCCAGCTCTGCGGGTGGGTCTCGACACGGGCGTCGCCCAAGCGGTATTTCATCTTGTTTTCCTCAGGGCTCACGGTGATGGCCATTCGAACGATGGCTTAGGTGTTAATAAAGCTTTTAGGCGGAGTATGCAGACTGATCTTGGCGTCATAGAGCAGATTGATCAACTCGACGATCATGATGGCGGTCAGGCCCCAGATCTTGAAATCGCCGTAGCGATAGCTCGGCACGTACCAACTGCGACCTTGATAGTCGATGCGATGGGTGTGTTCGCGAGGGTCTTTGCGGAAGAATTCCAGCGGCACGCTGAACACTGCGGCGATTTCCGCGTCGTTGGGCTGGTACTCGACGAAATCGGGGATCACGCCGACATAAGGGGTGACTTTGATGCCGTGCAGGGAGATCAACGGGCTGAGCGGGCCGATCACTTCGACCAGTCCCGGTGGCAGGCCGATCTCTTCTTCGGCTTCGCGCAGGGCGGTGAAGATCAGATCCGGGTCTTCGGGATCGCGACGTCCACCGGGAAAGGCGACTTCGCCGCCGTGGGTCGAGAGCCCGCTGGCACGCAGGGTCAGCACCAGTTCCGGCTCGTCACTGCGGGTGATCGGCACCAGAACGGCGGCCTCGGGGAAACGGGTGTCGGTCTCCAGCGTGCGCGGTGTGTGGTTGCTTACCCTATGCAGTAGCTCGTCCAGCATGAGTGTTCTCGATCTGTGCCTTACCCTGCATCATGCACCAATCATTGCGAGCGCCCAAGCCCCCGAATCTCGCCGTGTCGCGAAACGACAACTTGCCGACCGACACCGCTGCACGCCAAGATAGGCGCAGCCTTCAGGAACCCAAGCATGAAATTTTGCAGCCAGTGCGGTAACCCGGTGACCCAGCGCATTCCCGAGGGCGACTCGCGACTGCGATTTGTCTGTGATAGCTGTCAGACCATTCACTATCAGAACCCCAATATCGTCGCCGGCTGTGTCGCGACCTGGGGCACTAAAGTGCTGCTCTGTCGCCGCGCCATCGAGCCACGCCTCGGCTATTGGACGCTGCCCGCCGGTTTCATGGAGAACGGCGAGACCATCGAACAGGCCGCGACCCGCGAAACCGCCGAGGAAGCCTGCGCCCGGGTGCGCAACCTGAGCATCTATACCCTGATCGATGTGCCGCACATCAGTCAGGTGCATGTGTTCTTCCGCGCCGAACTGGTCGATCTGGATTTTGCCGCCGGCCCCGAGAGCCTGGAAGTACAACTATTCGACGAAGCCGACATCCCGTGGGACGAGCTGGCTTTCCGCACGGTGGGGCGTACCTTAGAATGCTTCTTCGCTGACCGGCGTATCGAGACTTATCCGGTTCGTTCGGAATCGATCCCGCCGTTGGTGCAGCCGGTCATTATTTGATCGGGCGATGGCACCGGCTAGAAGATCAAAAGATCGCAGCCTGCGGTAGCTCATACATAAAACCTGTTTGCGTCACTCCTTGGGGAATCGTTTCAATGCGCTGGTTGCTTGCCCTGTTCTGCCTGTCGTTCGTCACGGTCTCGCAAGCGTCATTCGTGACCACCGTGACGCCGTCGAAAACGCCTCTGATCGAGAAAGTTCTGGTGCTCAAATCCGCCCATCAACTGCAGTTGATCGTCGACGGCAAGCCACTCAAGACCTATCGCATTTCCTTGGGCAAGGGTGCGAAAAAAGGGCCGAAACTGATCGAGGGCGACAAACGCACACCAGAAGGTTTCTATTGGATCGACTGGCGTAAAGTCAGCGAAAAATTCAATCTGGCGATGCACATCTCCTACCCGAACATCAGCGACTCCGCCCGCGCCCGGCGTGAAGGCGTCGAACCTGGGGGGATGATCATGATCCACGGCACCCCCGACACCGAGGACACTCCCGAAGACCTGTTCCACACACTGGACTGGACCGACGGCTGCATCGCCATGCGCAACATGGACATGCGCGAAGTCTGGGGCCTGGTGCCGGATGGCACGATGATCGAGATTCGCCCTTAGTCCCTGACCACTGGTCACCTGCAAAAAATAAATCAAAAGATCGCAGCCTGCGGCAGCGCCTACAGAGGTGATACCACTTCCCACTGTAGGAGCTGCCGAAGGCTACGATCTTTTGCTATTTAACGACCACCCTTAATACCACTTAAGACAACCACCTCAGAAAACCGCCATTTCATTAGGCCAACGGCCATTCCCCTACGTTGACATGGTATTCAAGTGGTATTAATTTCCGCCCCACAAGCGAGCCACAACAATCCAATACTCGCGCCGGAAATGACCGACATGAATGACTTCAACGTCCTACGCCCAGACGACTCCCAGCCGACGCCGCTGTACCTGCAACTGGCGCGCAACCTGGAAGCAGCGATTCATGCCGGGCAGTGGAAAGCCGAACAGGCGATGCCGTCCGAGCGCAACCTCAGCGAACAGTTGGGCATTTCCCGAGTCACCGCACGCAAAGCACTGGAAGTCCTTCTCGATCAAGGCCTGATCCGTCGCCTGCAAGGTTCCGGCACCTTCATCACGCCACGCCTGGAACAACCCCTCTCACGCCTCTCCGGCTTCAGCGAAATGCTGCGCCTCAAGGGCTTCGTGCCCAGTTCGCAATGGCTGGAGCGCGAAATCACCCTGCCGACTCACGAAGAGCTGATTCGCCTGAGCCTGTCACCAAACGACAAGGTCGCGCGCATGAAACGCCTGCGCAAAGCCGACGACACGGTGATGGCCATCGAGATGAGCACCCTGCCCGCCTCGATCATGCCCAAGCCGCAAGCGGTGGGCGATTCGCTCTACGAATACCTCGACGGCATCGGCAAACCGATCGTCCGCGCCTTGCAGCACATCCAGGCGATCAACGCCTCGGACGAGTTCGCCGCGCTGGTCGGCATCGCCCCCGGCACCGCCATGCTGCTGATGACCCGGGTCGGCTATCTGGAAGACAACACGCCGATCGAAGTCACCGACACCTATTGCCGCAACGACTACTACGACTTTGTTGCAGAGCTGCGCCGCTAACCGGGCGCAGACGTCAAACAGCGAGAACCGAAATGTCTGAAGACAACATCCTCACCGCTCAGGGCTGGGTTCGCGGCCGGCTGATTCACGAACACGGCAAAGTCGTGTCGATCGAAGGCGTGCCTTGCGATCCGGCAGACAACGATCTGCCGTATCTGCTGCCAGGCTTCATCGACCTGCACGTTCATGGCGGTGGCGGTAAGGACATCATGGAAGGCGCCAGCGCTTTCGAGACCATCACCAAGACCCACGTGCGTTTCGGCACCACCTCGCTGCTGGCCACCACCATGACCGCGCCGAGTGCCGAGATTTCCAGCGTACTCAAGGCAGTCGGCATGTTCTGCGAACAGCGCCCGGCCAACAGCGCCCGGGTCCTCGGCGTGCACCTCGAAGGCCCCTACATCAACCCCGGCAAACTCGGCGCGCAACCGAACTTCGCCCACACCGCGCTGATGGCCGAAGTCGAAGAATATCTGGCGCTGGCGCCGATCCGGGTGATCACCATCGCCCCGGAAATCGCCGGCCACGACGCTTTGATCCGTGAACTCAGCAGCCGCGGTATCCGCATGCAGATCGGCCACACCCTCGGCAGTTACGAAGAAGGCGTCGCCGCCCTCGACGCCGGCGCTACCAGCTTCACCCATCTCTATAACGCCATGAGCCCGCTGCATCACCGCGAACCGGGCATCGTCGGCGCGGCACTGGCCCACGCCAAGTACGCCGAGCTGATTCCGGACTTGCTCCACGTCCACCCCGGCGCCATCCGCGTGGCTCTGCGCTCGATCCCGTGCCTGTATTGCGTCACCGATTCGACCGCTGCCGCCGGCATGCCCGACGGTGAATACAAGCTCGGCAGCCACACCGTGACCAAATGCCTGGGCGGCGTGCGCCTGCCCGACGGCACGCTGGCCGGCAGCACGCTGACCATGGATCAGGCCCTGCGCAATCTGGTGAAGATCGGTTTGCCGATTGCCGAGGCTTCGCAACGTCTTTCGCAATTCCCCGCCGACTACCTCGGCATCACCGAACGCGGGCGCCTTGAACCCGGCGCCTGGGCCGACTGCGTGCGGCTCGACCGCTCACTCACACTGACCGCCGTCATGGTCGAAGGAGAAGACATTGACTTCAAAAATGCTTGAAGAGGCGCTGTCCTCGTTCGAGGCCGTGCAGGCCCAACTGCAACAACTCGACCCGCAACTGATCGAGATCGCCGGGCGCCTGCGCCGTCAGCCGCCGCAAGTGGCGATGACTGTGGCCCGTGGCAGCTCTGATCACGCGGCGAGCTACTTCGCCTACCTGACCATGCAGCAACTGGGCGTGCCGGTAGCGTCGTTGCCGATGTCGGTGGTGACCATGCAGCAGGCGCCGTTGAAGGTCAGCGGTCAGGTCGCTTTTGCCTTCTCGCAGTCGGGTCAGAGCCCGGATCTGGTCAACAGTCTGCGCCTGCTGCGCAAGCGCGGGGCGCTGAGCGTTTCCATGGTTAACGCCGCAGATTCGCCCCTGGAAGCCGCGTGTGAATTCAGCGTGCCGCTGCTCGCCGGCACCGAAAGCAGCGTCGCCGCGACCAAGAGTTTCATCGCCACCCTCAGCGCCAGCGCACGCTTGATCGCGCACTGGAAAGAGGACAACGAATTGCTCGAGGCGCACAACGCCCTGCCCGAAGGCTTGCGTGCAGCAGCGCAACAGGACTGGAGCGCGGCCATTGAGGCCCTGCGCGATTGCGAACGCTTGATGGTCATCGGCCGTGGCGCCGGTTTTGCCATCGCTCAGGAAGCGGCGTTGAAGTTCAAGGAAACCTCGGCGATCCAGGCGGAAGCCTTCAGCAGCGCCGAAGTCCGTCACGGCCCGATGGCGTTGATCGACGAACACTATCCGCTGCTGGTCTTCGCACCACGCGGCGCCGAACAGGCCGGCCTGTTGAGTCTGGCGGCGGAAATGCGTCAACGCGGCGCCCGCGTCTTGCTGGCCGCACCGGACGATGTGAGCGAACGCGATCTGACCCTGAGCCGCGCCGAGCACCCGGCCCTCGATCCGATTCTGGCGATCCAGAGCTTCTACGTGATGGCTGCAGGCCTGGCCGTGGCCCGAGGCATGGACCCAGATCAACCGCGCCACCTGAGCAAAGTGACGCGTACGCACTGATAACCAAAACGGACGACGAATCCCCCTGTAGGAGCTGCCGAAGGCTGCGATCTTTTGATCTGGTTTTTATGGATCAAGATCAACAGATCGCAGCCTTCGGCAGCTCCTACAGGGCTCAGCGAAACCGTGAGATCGCGATGCAGGCATTCAGCAACACCGTGGAATCGCGACATTCCGAACTACTGATGAGACCGAGCCATGCACAACAACAATAAAGAGCTGACCCTCAGCGCCCCGCTCAGCGGCCCGGTGCTCACGCTCGCCAAAGTCCCGGACGCGGTGTTCGCCAGCGGTGCGATGGGCGATGGCATTGCTATCGATCCACTCAACGACACCCTGTATTCGCCATGCGCCGGGGTGATCATTCACGTCGCCCGCACCGGCCACGCCCTCACCGTGCGCGCCGACAATGGCGCAGAAATCCTTCTGCACCTGGGCCTCGACACCGTTGAGCTGAACGGCGAAGGCTTCTCGATGCTGGTCAAGGAAGGTACGCGAGTCAGCAAGGGGCAGCCGCTGTTGCGCTATGACCTGGACAAGGTCGGCCAGCAGTGCAAAAGCCTGGTCAGCCTGTTGATCCTGACCAACAGCGAGGATTTTCAGGTGCGACCAATCACCCTGAAACCGGTGAAAGTCGGCGAGCCGTTGTTGCACATTGTGGCGCGCAACGCTTCTGCGGCGAATGCAGAAGAAATCGCCGGGCCTGAGGTTAACGGTCATGTGCTGGTTGCGCATCGAGGCGGTTTGCATGCGCGCCCCGCCGCATTGATTCGTCAGACGGCGCAAGGTTTCAAAAGCCAGTCGCAGCTGCACTTCGCTGGAAAATCGGCGCCGTGCAACAGCCTGATCGGGTTGATGGCGCTGGCAATCGGCGAGCAGGATGAAGTGCAAGTCAGCTGCCAGGGACCGGACGCCGAAGCCGCGCTGCAAGCGTTGCTCTGCGCATTGGCCACCGCGTTGCCCGACGATCATCACGCTAGCGCCCCGGTCAGCGCGGCACCGCGCACGCGCCCGGCCGAGGCGGGTGTACTGCATGGCGTTGGCGCTGCGCCGGGGTTGGTCGGCGGGCCGCTGTTTCGCTTGAACGCAATCAACTTGCCGGCGGATGCGGGCAATCATGATTCGCTTGAGCAACTGGAAAAACTTGAAGCCGCGTTGAATCAGGTGCGCAGCGAAATCGACGGCACCCTCGCTCAGGCGAAAAAGCACAAAAACACCGACGAAGAAGCGATCTTCGCTGCACACGTGGCGCTGCTCGAAGACCCCGCCCTGCTCGACGCCGCACAACAATCCATCGAACAAGGCGCTGCCGCGACTCACGCCTGGAGTCAGTCGATTGATGTCCAGTGCGAAGTGCTCCAGCAAACCGGCAGCACGCTGCTGGCCGAACGCGCCAACGATCTGCGCGACCTCAAACAACGCGTACTGCGCGCCCTGCTCGGCGAAGCCTGGCATTACGACGTGCCGGCCGGTGCCATCGTCGCCGCGCATGAACTGACCCCGTCGGATCTGTTGCAACTCAGCGCGCAAGGCGTCGCCGGGTTGTGCATGGCTGAGGGCGGCGCGACTTCACACGTGGCGATTCTGGCGCGGGGCAAGGGCCTGCCGTGCATGGTTGCTTTGGGCTCGGCATTGCT
Organism: Pseudomonas sp. Irchel 3E19; assembly: GCF_900187585.1. NCBI lineage: Bacteria > Pseudomonadati > Pseudomonadota > Gammaproteobacteria > Pseudomonadales > Pseudomonadaceae > Pseudomonas > Pseudomonas sp. Irchel 3E19. Next base: position 118,319 of record NZ_FYDT01000013.1, on the reverse strand, counting down.
TGATCAGCCGCAAGGCCAAGCAGTGGTGCTCGACGCCGATAATGGTCGCCTGGAACTGACGCCAAATGCCGAACGCCTGGCCGAAGTCGAACAAGCACAAATCGACCGCCAACAACGCCGCAACGCCCAACAGGCCAAGGCGCATCTGCCGGCGGAAACACGAAACGGTGTGGCCATCGAAGTGGTCGCCAATGTCGCTTCCAGCGCTGAAGCGACGGACGCCTTTGCCAACGGCGCCGACGGTGTCGGTCTGCTGCGCACCGAATTCCTCTTCGTTGATCGCCAGACCGCGCCAGACGTCGAAGAACAGCGCGCCGCCTACCAAGCCGTGCTCGATGCCATGGGCGACAAGTCGGTGATCATCCGTACCATCGACGTCGGCGGCGACAAGCAACTCGACTATCTGCCGCTGCCCGCCGAAGCCAACCCGGTACTCGGCTTGCGCGGTATTCGCCTGGCCCAGGCCCGCCCGGAAATTCTTGATCAACAATTGCGCGCGCTGCTGCAAGTCAGCCCGTTGCAGCGTTGCCGGATCCTGTTGCCGATGGTCACCGAGGTCGACGAACTGCTGCACATTCGTCAGCGCGTCGATGCGTTGTGCAATGAAATCGGTATCACTCAGCGCCCGGAAATCGGCGTGATGATCGAAGTCCCGGCCGCCGCGTTGCAAGCCGAACAACTGGCCGAACATGCAGACTTCCTGTCCATCGGCACCAACGATCTCTCCCAATACACCCTGGCCATGGATCGCGACCACGCCGGCCTCGCCGCACGGGTCGACGCCTTGCACCCGGCGCTATTGCGCCTGATCGCCATGACCTGCGAAGGCGCGGCGCTGCACAAGCGTTGGGTCGGGGTCTGCGGTGCGTTGGCGTCCGATCCGCTGGCAACACCGGTGTTGATCGGCCTCGGCGTCACCGAACTGTCGGTGAGCCCGGTGCAGATCGGTGAAATCAAGGATCGCGTGCGCCAGTTGCACGAAGCCGAATGCCAACGCCTCGCCCGCGACCTGCTCAAGCTGAGCAGCGCTGCGGCGGTGCGTCACGCCTGTCATCAACACTGGCCTCTGCGCTAATAACAACAAGAAGGAGAACCGCCATGTACCAACTCTTCATCGAAGGCCTGCAACGCCTCGGCCGTGCGCTGATGCTGCCGATCGCGATCCTGCCGATTGCCGGTCTGCTGCTGCGTCTGGGTGACACCGACCTGCTGAACATCGCGATCATCCACGATGCCGGGCAAGTGATCTTCGCCAACCTGGCAATGATCTTCGCCATCGGCATCGCCGTCGGTTTCGCCAAGGACAATAACGGCACCGCCGGCCTGGCCGGGGTGATCGGTTATCTGGTGATGATCTCCACCCTTAAAGTGCTCGATGCGAGCATCAACATGGGCATGCTCGCCGGGATCGTCAGCGGCCTGATGGCCGGCGCGCTGTACAACCGCTTCAAGGACATCAAACTGCCCGAGTATCTGGCGTTCTTCGGTGGCCGGCGGTTTGTACCGATTGTCACCGGGTTCGCCGCAGTCGGCCTGGGCGTGGTGTTCGGCTACATCTGGCCGCCGATTCAGCACGGTATCAACAGCTTCGGCACCCTGATGATGGAAAGCGGCAGCCTCGGCGCCTTTGTCTTTGGCGTGTTCAACCGCCTGCTGATCGTCACCGGCCTGCACCACATCCTCAACAACATGGCGTGGTTCGTGTTCGGCAACTTCACTGATCCGACTACCGGCGCCTTGGTCACCGGCGACCTGTCGCGCTACTTCGCTGGCGATCCGAAAGGCGGCCAGTTCATGACCGGCATGTTCCCGATGATGATCTTCGGCCTGCCCGCCGCATGCCTGGCGATGTACCGCAACGCCCTGCCGGAACGGCGCAAGGTGATGGGCGGGATCTTCCTGTCGATGGCCCTGACTTCATTCCTGACGGGCGTGACCGAGCCGATTGAATTCGCCTTCATGTTCCTCGCGCCGCTGCTTTACCTGCTGCATGCGTTGCTGACCGGGTTGTCGATGGCGATCACCAATGCGCTGAACATCCATCTGGGCTTTACGTTTTCTGGCGGCTTTATCGACATGATTCTCGGCTGGGGCAAATCCACTAACGGTTGGATGGTGTTTCCTGTCGGCCTGGCTTACGCAGTCGTCTATTACGCCGTGTTTGATTTCTGCATCCGTCGATTCAACCTGAAGACACCCGGCCGAGAAGATGTCGCTGTCAGTGAGAAAGCCGTACTGACTGAAAACGAGCGCGCCAGTGCCTACATCAAAGCATTGGGCGGCGCTGAAAACCTGCTGACTGTTGGCGCTTGCACCACGCGATTGCGACTGGAGATGGTTGATCGTAACAAGGCCTCGGATGCCGAACTGAAAGCGCTGGGTGCGATGGCGGTTGTGCGTCCGGGTAAAGGTGGGAGTTTGCAGGTGGTGGTCGGACCGCTGGCCGACAGCATTGCTGATGAAATTCGCCTGGCGATGCCGGCGTTGGGCCGTGCTGTTATTGCCGAATCTGTTGCAGTGGTCGAGGAGCCAAAAGCCGTGATGGTAGCGGGCGCCGAGGCACAGAAATGGCTGAATGCACTGGGCGGCGGCGGCAATGTGCTGCAACTGGATTGCATTGCGATGAGCCGGATTCGGCTGCTGCTGGCGGATGGCAAGGCGTTGTCCGAGGCTCAGTTGAAAGAGCTGGGTTGTCAGGGTGTCAGCCAGCTGGAAGGTGGCGTTTGGCATTTGCTGGTGGGGGATAAGGCTGCGAGTTTGAGTGGAGCGCTTGAGGCGCTGGTCAATCGTAGCGAAGTCAGCGCCAAGGTCTGAGCCTTTACATCAGGCTCTACTCGAAACAACTGATACAAAAAACCCGGCGTTGGCCGGTTTTTTTCATGCAGCTCAAGTTCAGGACATTCTTGCGCGCTGTTCCGCCTCGTAATGCCGAGTCTGGTACGGCATGAGCGCCTGAATCTTCAAACCCAGACTTTCCGTCAAACCCCAAGCAACCGCCAACTCGTCGCGGCGATTGCGTAATAAAACAGCTGGTTGAGAAACGACGTGTTGCTTGGGTGTTTTGGCGTTGAAAAGCTCGAGTGCATGGAGCGTTTCCAACACGCGGCTATCCGATACACATGCGAAACGCGTAAATCGCTCCAGCAGATAAGCCGCTCGGCGCAGCTCGACTTCATCGCTGTGAAACTTGAGAAATGTTGATACCTCACTCTCAAGATCGGATTTTGAATACCAGACCTCTTTGGCTGCATTGACCAGCGCTGTCCCATCGGCTTGATCCAGCGGTCTTCTGACCAACGTATCCAATGCCGAAGAGAGGACATGATCATCAAGAGAGTTGGACATCTGGTTCCTCCAGGTAGTCCTGCAAGATATTGGTGAGCACTGAGGCAGGTTGCTCTTTGTTGCCAACATATACATCAATTGCTTGTAATGCCAGACACCGGAAATCACTCGCCAGAATGAAACCGGCCCTAAGAAGCGCCTTGATGTCCGCAACGTCGTGATCGGTAGCCCTGCCAAGTTTCGTAATTGCAATATCAACCGGAGCAGCAATATGAATCTGGAGCGGGGACGTCTCCGGAAACTCAATCATGGGAATACTTCGCGCCCAGTAGTCTTCATGGATCGGGCCAAAACTTGTGTTGTACTGAAGGTCGTAGTTCAGCTCCATCACTCGAGCGGAGCGTTCGTCGATAAAAGGCTCCGGAACTTGAGCAAGAAGCGCTTGAAGGTCGAACCCTGGCGGAAGGCAAGCTTCATAAATCTCCGCATCGACATCCATGGAAATACGATGATTTGTGTAGAGATGTACGGCGCAACCACCAAAGACGATGATTTTGACTGCCCCCGGATCGGCATTTTCCTGCGTCAATTCTGCTTCGACTGATTTGAACATCGAAACCAATGCCTTCCCCAAGGCAGTATTCGTGTTGATGCGGGGAGTGACTACGGGTAGCAATTCCATTTTTGAACCTCAGAGTCATGTCGATGGCTAAAGCGATGCAACTGGTTGCCCTGCTCGCTGTTTGCCAGAGACAGATCAAGGTATGGATGCAACTTCCGAGGGACAACCTGAAAGAGTGGTAGGAAAATTCCCCGGTTTGATTGCGCTCTGAAACTCGTCTGACGCCTGTTAATGCCTCATCGCTGGCAAGCCAGCTCCCACAGGGGAATGCGTTTCAACTGTGGGAGCCAGCCTGCTGGCGATGAACGGTGACACGGTCGTCAGTTTTGCGGGTCGACCCGATCCAGCGCCCTACTCACTGCCAGTTCGGCGAGCATGACGATTTGCTGGATGCCTAATACCGTGCTGCGCTGAAAACCGCTTAGCTCATTGGCGAAGTTGCTGGCGGCGGCGCTTGCGCTGGCCAATGACTCAACCGCGTGAGCGAGCAGGCTTTCGGTGTCGGCCTGGGGGCAGACCATGAACATGGTGCTCGGTCGGCGGGGCTTTGCGGGTTCGGGGCACAAGTAGAAGTCGAGGGCGCGCTTGATGGCTTCACGGTTTCGGGCCTGCTCTTCGGTGCGGAGGGCTTCTTCGAGTGGGGTTTTTGTTTCGGGTGGGTCGGGGACGGGTTTAGTCATTGCAATGATCTCTAATCAAATGATTGAAGCCATCACTGGTCGTTTCTCACGCGACGAAGAGGTGGCAGCCATGTGCGGGTAAGAGATCAACCCGGCCGAACCGAAGTCCGTCCGCACACAGCCGCCATAGAACATTGCCGGCAGCAGATGAGCTGGCGGCGATTATGGTGCTACTGACGCTTGATTAAAACCTCTTACCGGATTCTCACACCCGATCACCGATTTGCGGTGACACCCAAAGACTAGAGCCCGGACGTCCGACGGACAACCTGAAAACCTTGTGGGAATCCTCTGTCTTTTCCACACACAACTAAACATGCCGAATTGAAATACACCCCGTGTAGGAGCTGCCGAAGGCTGCGATCTTTTGACTTTGACGTTTCAACATCAAAAGCAAAATCAAAAGATCGCAGCCTTCGGCAGCTCCTACAGGGGATAGCTACAACCTCAGAAACTGGTCAGCTGCCGGGCCGCCATCGCTGGCAAGCCAGCTCCCACAGAAAAGCAAAGCAGCGCCACCTACTCGCTCCTGCTCCTCACCACTCAACAGGATGAGCGTTAGCTCGGCTGCAGCTCTTGATCTTGATCCACACGCCCCGTCGGCAGGCTGAGCGGAGGGATTCATCCGGGGGTGGGAGCGCAGCGACCGTTTGGCGAAGCCAAACACATCGAGAGGAGGTGCAGCGAAGCAAACCGGAGGCGATGCGCCCGGATGAGTCCCGGAACGAAGGTACCCCGAGCCCCAGCGAGCGGGCCGAACGTTGGGGCAAGCGTTTTTTGCTTACTTTTTTAGGCGCTTGTAAAAAAGTGAGTCGCCGTAAGGGCGAAACCGCCAGCCGCAGCACTCGAAGAAATGGATATTCTCTCAATCAGACAGAGCATGGTCGCCTGTCAGGGCGCCATCGCGAGCAGGCTCACTCCTACAGAAAAGCAGATCGCAGGCAACAAAAAACCCGCAGACAATCACTGATCTGCGGGTTTCCTGTTTCAGCAGCAAGGAAGATCAAAAATCTTCCAGCCGCCACACCTCATAAGCCGGCGTCTCGTACGGATGACTGAGCTTCAACGCCGCCACAACAGCAACAATCAACTCATCCGCAACAACAAGCTCAACCTTCCATTCCTCAACCTGCTCGACCTGCCCTGCCTCACCAATAAACGGCTGACTCCCGTCCAAAGGCCGAAACTGACCCAAACCAAGCACCTGCCACGCACAGTGGTTATAGTCACCGATCCGCCCACCACCGGCAGCGAACACAGCCCCTTTGACCACCTCGACATGACTGTCAGGAACAAAAAACGCCAGCTTGTACACAGGCCTTAGTTCACCCAGACGCGAGCGTTACGGAACATACGCATCCAAGGTGCGTCCTCGTTCCAGTCTTCCGAACGCCACGAGTTCTGCACTGCACGGAACACACGCTCCGGGTGCGGCATCATGATCGTCACACGGCCATCACGGCTGGTGAGACCGGTAATCCCGCGCGGCGAACCGTTCGGGTTGGCCGGATAACGCTCGGTGACCTTGCCATGGTTGTCGACGAAACGCATCGCAACACAACCCGACAGATCCGCTTCCAGCAGCGCTTCTTCGCTGGAGAATTCGGCGTGACCTTCACCGTGAGCGATGGCGATCGGCATACGCGAACCGGCCATGCCCTGCAGGAAGATCGAGTTCGACTCCTGAACCTGAACCATCGCCACGCGCGCTTCGAACTGCTCGGAGCGGTTGCGCACGAAGTGCGGCCAGAACTCGCTGCCCGGGATCAGCTCGTGCAGGTTGGACATCATCTGGCAACCGTTGCACACGCCGAGGGTGAAGCTGTCGTTACGTTCGAAGAAGCCCTGGAACGCATCGCGGGCGCGGCTGTTGAACAGTGCCGACTTGGCCCAGCCTTCACCGGCACCCAGTACGTCGCCGTAGGAGAAACCGCCGCACGCCACCAGACCTTTGAACTCGTTCAGGTCGACACGGCCGGCCAGAATGTCGCTCATGTGCACGTCGATCGCGTTGAAACCGGCGCGGTCGAACGCTGCCGCCATTTCCACCTGACCGTTGACGCCCTGCTCACGCAGCACGGCAACCTGTGGGCGAATGCCTTTCTTGATGTAAGGCGCAGAGACGTCCTGGTTGACGTCGTAGCTGAGCTTGACGCTCAGGCCCGGGTTGTCTTCTTCCAGCAGCACGTCGAACTCTTGTTCGGCGCAGTCGGCGTTGTCGCGCAGACGCTGGATCTGGTAGCTGGTCTCAGCCCAGATACGCTGCAGCAAACGACGCTGGCCTTCGAACACAGTGTCACCGTTGAAGGTGATGTTGATCTGGCCGTTGTTGATTGGCTGACCGATCACCGACACGCAATCGCCCAGACCGGCAGCGCTGAACTGCGCGAGGATGTCCGGCGTGGCGTCCTGACGAACCTGGATCACGGCGCCCAGTTCTTCGTTGAACAGGATCGCGGCGATGTCGGCCGACGTTTCAGCCAGACCGTCGAGGTTCAGGCTCAGACCGCAATGACCGGCGAAGGCCATTTCCACCACGGAGGTCAGCAGACCACCGTCGGAACGGTCGTGGTAAGCCAGCAGGTGACCGTCGGCGTTGAGGCCCTGGATCACGGCGAAGAAGGCTTTGAGATCTTCAGCATCATCGACGTCCGGCGCTTGCGAGCCGAGCTTGCCGTGCACCTGAGCGAGGATCGAAGCGCCCATGCGGTTCTGGCCGCGACCGAGGTCGATCAGGATCAGGTCGGTGGTGCCCTTGTCCATGCGCAGTTCCGGAGTCAGGGTCTGACGGATGTCAGCCACTGGCGCGAAACCGGTCACGATCAACGACATCGGCGAGGTCACGGTTTTTTCTTCGCCGTTATCGTTCCAGCGGGTGGCCATGGACATCGAGTCCTTGCCCACCGGAATGGTGATACCCAGCTCAGGGCACAGTTCCATGCCGACCGCTTTCACGGTGTCGTACAGACGCGCGTCTTCACCCGGGTGGCCAGCGGCGGACATCCAGTTCGCCGACAGTTTGATGTCGGAGAGCTTGTTGATGCGCGAAGCGGCAATGTTGGTCAGGGTTTCGCCGATGGCCATGCGGCCCGACGCCGGGGCGTCCAGCAGTGCCAGCGGAGTACGCTCGCCCATCGCCATCGCTTCACCGGTGTAGACGTCGAAACTGGTGGCGGTAACGGCAACGTCAGCCACCGGAACCTGCCATGGGCCGACCATTTGGTCACGGGCCACGAGGCCGGTGACGGTGCGGTCGCCGATGGTGATCAGGAAGCTCTTGCTCGCCACGGCCGGGTGATGCAGAACGCGTTCGATGCTTTCGCTGATGTCGAGGTTCGACGGATCGAAGTCATCGCCCAGCTCGGCTTCACGCACCACCGAACGGTGCATGCGCGGCGCCTTGCCCAGCAACACTTCCAGTGGCATGTCCACCGGGTTGTTGCCGAAGTGGCTATCGGTCACGGTCAGTTGCGGCTCGGCGGTGGCTTCACCAACGACGGCAAACGGGCAACGCTCACGTTCGCAGATCGCCTGGAAGCGCGCGAAGTCTTCAGGGCCGACGGCCAGAACATAACGCTCCTGGGATTCGTTGGACCAGATTTCGTGCGGGGCCATGCCCGGCTCGTCGTTAGGAATGTTGCGCAGTTCGAAACGGCCACCGCGCTCGCCGTCGTTGACCAGTTCCGGGAAGGCGTTGGACAGACCGCCCGCGCCGACGTCGTGGATGAAGCTGATCGGGTTTTTGTCACCCAGTTGCCAGCAACGGTCGATGACTTCCTGGCAGCGACGTTCCATTTCAGGGTTTTCACGCTGAACCGAAGCGAAGTCCAGATCCGCCGAGCTGGTGCCGGTGGCCATGGAGGAAGCCGCGCCGCCGCCCAGACCGATCAACATCGCCGGGCCGCCAAGCACGATCAGCTTGGAGCCAACGACGATTTCGCCTTTCTTGACGTGTTCTTCGCGGATGTTACCCATGCCGCCAGCGAGCATGATCGGCTTGTGGTAACCGCGAACTTCGTCACCGTGCGGGGTGGTGATCGACTGTTCGAAGGTACGGAAGTAACCCGTCAGGGCCGGACGACCGAATTCGTTGTTGAACGCGGCGCCGCCGAGCGGGCCTTCGATCATGATGTCCAGCGCCGTCACGATGCGCTCAGGCTTGCCGTACGGCACTTCCCACGGCTGTTCGAAGCCCGGAATCTGCAAGTTGGACACGGTGAAACCCGTCAGGCCAGCCTTTGGCTTGGCGCCACGGCCGGTTGCACCTTCGTCGCGGATCTCGCCACCGGAACCGGTGGACGCGCCCGGGAACGGCGCAATTGCGGTCGGGTGGTTGTGGGTTTCAACCTTCATCAGGATGTGCACCGGCTCCTGCACCGCGCCGTACTGGCGGGTTTCAGGATTCGGGAAGAAACGGCCGGCAACGTTGCCGACGATCACCGAAGCGTTGTCCTTATAAGCCGACAGAACGCCTTCGCTGTGCATCACGTAGGTGTTCTTGATCATGCCGAACAGGCTTTTTTCCTGGTTCTCACCATCAATATCCCAACTGGCGTTGAAGATCTTGTGACGGCAGTGCTCGGAGTTGGCCTGGGCGAACATCATCAGTTCGATGTCGTGCGGGTTGCGCTTGAGACCGTTGAAGGCGTCGACCAGGTAGTCGATCTCGTCTTCGGCCAAGGCCAGACCCAGCTCGGTGTTGGCTTTTTCCAGCGCGGCGCGACCGCCGCCGAGGATGTCGATCGCCGTCAGCGGCTTCGGCTCGGCGTGGCTGAACAGACCGGCGGCCTGCTCAAGGTTGCCGAGGACGATTTGCGTCATGCGGTCATGCAATACATCAGCAATCTGCTGGGCTTGGGCGTCGCTGAACTGACCGGCCACGTAGAACGCAATACCGCGCTCCAGGCGCTGGATCTTGCTCAGACCGCAGTTGCGGGCGATGTCGCTGGCCTTGCTCGACCATGGCGAGATGGTGCCGAAACGTGGCAACACCAGAAACAGACGGCCGGTCGGCTCTTGTACCGGAACACTTGGACCGTACTTCAGAAGGCGCGCAAGCACCTGCTGTTCGTCGCCGGTCAGGACGCCGGTGACTTCGGCGAAGTGAGCGAATTCAGCATACAGGCCACTGACAGACGGAACCTTCTGGCTCAGTTGCTCAAGGAGTTTGCTGTGGCGAAAGGCAGAAAGGGCAGGAGCGCCGCGCAGGATCAACATCTTCGGGACAGCCTCGGGAAGGGGTGTGCTTTGAGGCCGTGCATTCTAGCCTAAACCGACCTCAACATCACCCGAAACGCTACGCACGGTTGCACTCGGGTGTCGATCTGTGTTTCTGCCTCGAGAGTCAAATTTATGCAGCATCTGAGTGCGGCTTATTTTTTACTGTAACAAAATGCCTTTCGGCCCCATTACTGCGGGGTTTCGGTCGGTTTTGTGATCTCTAGCAGACAACCCCTTAACTGTCGAGATATGGCGCCCGCAGTCCTTTGCGTATACTGCGCAAATGTTTTTCCCAACGGCTTTGCGTCCGCGGTACGCCAAATGGCTGATCGCAACCGGACTCTTCCTGGTGCTCGGTGGCTGTGTTGATAAACCCAACACACTCGAGCGCGTAAAGGAGGATGGCGTGCTGCGGGTGATTACCCGAAACAGCCCCGCCACCTACTTCCAGGATCGCAGCGGTGAAACCGGCTTCGAATACGAGCTGGTGAAGCGCTTTGCCGACGATTTGGGTGTGGAGCTTAAAATCGAGACCGCCGACAACATCGACGATCTCTTCAACCAGATCGGCAAGCCGAACGGCCCGGTGCTGGCTGCCGCAGGACTGGTCAGCAGCGACCAGCGCAAGCAGCAAGTGCGGTTCTCCCACTCCTACCTCGAAGTCACGCCGCAGATCATCTATCGCAACGGCCAGTCGCGGCCGACCGACGCCGGTGATCTGGTCGGCAAGAAGATCATGGTGCTCAAGGGCAGCACCCACGCCGAGCAACTGGCTGAGCTGAAAAAGAAGTATCCCGGCATCGAATACGAGGAATCTGACGCCGTTGAAGTCGTCGATCTGCTGCGTATGGTCGATGAAGGCCAGATTGACCTGACCCTGGTCGATTCCAACGAAGTGGCGATGAATCAGGTGTATTTCACCAATATTCGCGTGGCCTTCGACCTCGGCGATGCGCGCAGCCAGAGCTGGGCGGTGGGCCCGGGCGAAGACAACAGCCTGCTCAACGAGATCAACAGCTATCTGGACAAGGTGCAGAAGAACGGCACCCTGCAACGCCTGAAAGACCGTTATTACGGGCATGTCGACGTCCTCGGCTACATGGGCGCCACCACCTTCGCCCAGCACTTGCAGCAGCGTCTGCCCAAATACGAACAGCACTTCAAGAATTACGCCAAGAAAGAGAAAGTCGACTGGCGTCTGCTCGCCGCCATCGGTTATCAGGAATCGCTGTGGCAACCGACGGTCACCTCGAAAACCGGTGTGCGCGGTTTGATGATGCTGACCCAGAACACCGCGCAGGCAATGGGCGTATCCAATCGCCTCGATCCGAAGCAGAGCATCATGGGCGGCGCCAAGTACCTGGCTTACATGAAAGATCAGCTCGACGACTCAATCAAGGAACCGGACCGCACCTGGTTTGCTCTGGCCGCGTATAACGTCGGCAGCGGCCATCTGGACGACGCGCGCAAACTGACCGCCAAGGAAGGGTTGAACCCGGACAAGTGGCTGGACGTGAAGAAAATCCTGCCGCGCCTGTCGCAGAAGCAGTGGTACAGCAAGACCCGCTACGGCTACGCCCGGGGCGGTGAGCCGGTGCATTTTGTGGCGAACATTCGTCGCTACTACGACATTCTCACCTGGGTGACCCAGCCGCAGCTCGAGGGCGATCAGGTGGCCGAGGGCAACCTGCATGTTCCGGCCATCGACAAGTCGAAACCCGCGCAGGAACCTGCTCCGCTTTAAAAAACACCTCAAAAAAAATGTGGGAGCGAGCCTGCTCGCGAAGGCGTCGTGTCAGTCGACATCATCTTTGACTGATACACCGCTTTCGCGAGCAGGCTCGCTCCCACAGGTGGGGCTGTGTTGCCGCTTAGTGTTTTGCAGCTGCCAGAATCAGCGCTTTCATCTCGGACACAGCGGACTTGAAGCCCACGAACAACGCATGCGCCACCAGCGCATGGCCAATGTTCAGTTCGTTGATGCCTTTGATCGCGGCCACTGCCTCAACGTTGTGGTAGTGCAGGCCATGGCCGGCATTGACGATCAGGCCCTGGGCCAGACCAAACGCAACACCATCCGCCACGCGCTTCAATTCTTCGGCAACTTCAGTCGGTGTTTCGGCGTCGGCATAACGCCCGGTGTGCAGTTCGATGGCCGGCGCACCGACGCGCTTCGAAGCGGCAATCTGGCGCTCATCGGCGTCGATGAACAGCGACACTTCGCTGCCGATCTTCGACAGACGCTCAACCGCAGCCCTGATCCGTTCCTCCTGCCCCGCTACGTCCAGACCGCCCTCAGTGGTCAGCTCCTGACGGGTTTCCGGAACCAGGCAGATGTGCGCCGGCCGGATGCGCTCGGCGAACGCCATCATTTCTTCGGTGACGCCCATTTCGAAGTTCATGCGGGTTTGCAGCACATCCTTGAGCAACAGCACGTCGCGCTCCTGAATGTGTCGGCGGTCTTCACGCAGGTGCACGGTGATGCCGTCGGCGCCCGCCTCTTCCGCGTCCAGCGCCGCCTTGACCGGATCCGGGTAGCGCGTGCCACGGGCCTGACGCAGGGTGGCGACGTGGTCGATGTTCACGCCAAGAAGAATGCGATTGCTGGTGGTCACGGGTGCGCGCTCCTGAAGGAAAAGATTCGGCGCACAGCATACGTGAGATCAGGGCTTGCGAAACAGCTCGCGACTGACAAGAGGACGACCGCCCAAATGAACCGCCAATGCCTGACGCATCAAGCGCTTGGCGGCGGACAGTGCGCCGGGCGCGGTCCAGTCGGCTTCGGACATGGCCAGTAATTCGGCGCCATTGAACAGGCCGGGTTGCAGCAGGTAGACACGCTCAAGCCCGGCATCGACTTGCAGCCGATAGAGGCCGTCCGGCGCGACAGGTTCGCCGTGAATATCGCTGTTCATGGAAAAGCCGTAGCCGAGATCATCCAGCAGGCGCCATTCGAACGAGCGCAACAGCGGCTCCAGCGCACGGCCTTCAGCCAGGGCCAGCAAGGTCGCAGCGTAATGATCAAACACCGCCGGATGCGGGTCTTCGGCGGGCAGCAAGCGGATCAGTAACTCATTGAGGTAGAGGCCACTGAACAGGGCCTCGCCAACCATCCAGGTCGCGTTGCCGGCACTTTCCATGCGCCCGACATTCTTCAGCTCGCCCTTGCCACGAAACTCTACTTCCAGCGGTACGAACGGTCGCGCCAGCGTCCCGGCCTTGCCCCGCGCACTGCGCAACACCGCCCGCAGCCGACCTTGCGGCGTTAGGAAATCGACCAACGCGCTGGTTTCGCGGTAGGCGCGAGAATGCAGAACGTAGGCGGGCTGGGCGGGAGGTGGGGTTTGCGACATTGAGTTCTCGATGAAGAAACGCAGCTTTGTAAACAACCCAAAACCAAATGTGGGAGCGGGCTTGCTCGCGAATGCGGTGTAACAGTCAACATCAATGCTGAATGCTACACCGCATTCGCGAGCAAGCCCGCTCCCACAGGGGGTTCTGGTGTACTGGAAAACCGGTATTTACAAGTCGCCGTAACCCAGCGAACGCAGTGCGCGCTCGTCGTCGGACCAGCCGCCCTTCACCTTGACCCACAGGTTGAGCATGATCTTGGAGTCGAACAGCAGCTCCATGTCCTTGCGCGCTTCGGTACCGATGCGCTTGATGCGCTCGCCCTTGTCGCCAATGATGATTTTCTTCTGCCCGTCACGCTCGACGAGGATCAGCGCGTGGATGTGCAGGGTTTTGCCCTGCTGCTTGAACTCTTCGATTTCGACGGTGATCTGGTACGGCAGCTCGGCGCCCATCTGACGCATGATTTTCTCACGCACCAGTTCGGCGGCGAGGAAACGGCTGCTGCGGTCGGTGATCTGGTCTTCCGGGAAGAAGTGATCGTTTTCCGGCAGGTGATCGGCAATCACCTTTTCCAGCGCATCAAGGTTGTGACCGTGCTGAGCGGAGATAGGGATGATCTGCGCGTTCGGTAGCTGTTCCTGCAACCAGCTCAGGTGCGGCATCAGCTCGGCTTTGTCTTCGATGCGGTCGGTCTTGTTCAGCGCGACGATCAGCGGGCCGGTCACGTACTGCACGCGCTCCAGGACCATCTGGTCTTCTTCAGTCCACTTGGTGCGATCGACCACGAAGATCACCACGTCGACGTCTTTCAACGCCGCCGAAGCGGTCTTGTTCATGTAACGGTTGAGCGCTTTTTCGCCACCTTTGTGCATGCCGGGGGTGTCGACGTAGATCGCCTGCACGTCACCTTCAGTCTTGATCCCGAGCATGTTGTGACGGGTGGTCTGCGGCTTGCGCGAGGTGATCGCCAGCTTCTGGCCGAGGATGTGGTTCAGCAGCGTGGACTTGCCCACGTTGGGACGGCCGACGATGGCAACGTAGCCACAGCGAGTTGCGTTTGTATCAGTCATTGCCATTCTCCACGCCTAGGGCAATCAGTGCTGCGGCGGCCGCTACCTGTTCGGCAATACGACGACTCACACCTTGACCTCGGCTTTTTTCATTCAGTAAGACAACTTCGCACTCGACGAAGAAGGTTCGGCAGTGCGGCTCACCCTGGATGTCCACGACCTCGTAACGAGGCAGTTCGCAACCGCGCGATTGCAGGTGTTCCTGCAGGCGGGTCTTGGGATCCTTGTTGGTGTCGACCAGCGTCAGGCCTTCGAACTCGCCGGTCAGCCAGGCCAGTACGCGCTCGCGGGCGACGTCCATGCCGGCGTCAAGGTAGATCGCACCGATCAACGCTTCGAGGGCATCGGCCAGAATCGATTCGCGACGGAAACCGCCGCTTTTCAATTCACCGGAACCCAGACGCAGGTAATCACCCAGGTCAAAACCGCGCGCCAGTACAGCCAGCGTCTCACCTTTCACCAGACGTGCGCGCAAACGCGACAACTGGCCTTCGCGGGCCAGCGGGAAGCGATCGAACAGCGCCTCGCCAGCGACGAAGTTGAGGATGGCATCGCCGAGGAATTCCAGGCGTTCATTGTTGCGCCCGGCAAAACTGCGGTGCGTGAGGGCCAGGAGCATCAGCTCCTGATCCTTGAAGGTGTAACCGAGCTGTCGCTCGAGACGGCTTAATGAGGCGCTCACGGTTTACCCACGCTGATATCAAAGCTGGATTCCACCGCCATCGCCGGGATACGGCGCAGGCCTGGGACAATTAACGCTGTGTTCAAAAATTACGTCCTGAATATCGTGGCTTCATGCCCTGAAGTCGATTGTAGCGACTCCAGAAATGCATTCGGCGCTGTGGTCAACAGCGCCGTGTGTGATTACTTGATCAGGCCAACCCGCGAAAAATTCGGCAGGTGACTGAGTTTCGGTTCCGGCCAGCTCATCCAGACCGCGAAGGCCTTGCCGACGATATTCCGGTCGGGAACCATGCCCAGCAGATCCTTGGGAATGTTCGGGTCATCCCAGTAGCGACTGTCGTTCGAGTTGTCGCGGTTGTCGCCCATCATGAAGTAGTGCCCGGCCGGCACGGTCCACGAATGGTCCGGGGTGGCGCGGTAGCGGCTCATTTCCTTGCGGATCAGGTGCTCGGCAGCGCCGAGTTTTTCCTTGTAGAGCTCTGCGCTGCCCAGCGTGCCCGGCTCGGAGCCGACCAGTTGCTCGGCAATCGACTCACCATTGACGAACAGACGCTTGTCAGCGGTATAACGAATGGTGTCGCCCGGCAGGCCAACGACACGCTTGATGTAGTTGACGTTCGGGTCGCTCGGGTAGCGGAACACCATCACATCGCCGCGCTGCGGATCACCGACTTCGATGATTTTCTTGTCGATCACCGGCAGGCGGATCCCGTAAGAAAACTTGTTCACCAGAATGAAGTCGCCGACGTCCAGGGTCGGTTTCATCGAGCCGGACGGAATCTGGAACGGCTCCACCAGGAACGAACGCAGCACCAGTACGATGAACAACACCGGGAAGAACGACTTGCCGTATTCGACCAGCAGCGGCTCTTTGTTCAGCTTCTCGACCACCACGACGTCGGGCTGGCTGACACTGCCTTGATAAGAGGCAATGGCGGCACGCCGACGCGGTGCAAGAATCAACAGATCGAGCAACGCCAACAGGCCGCAGACGAACACGGCGATGACCAGCAACAGCGGGAAATTTAGTGACATAGGACCTAACTATCCAACCTGAGCACTGCAAGGAAGGCTTCTTGTGGAATTTCCACGTTGCCGACCTGCTTCATGCGTTTTTTACCGGCCTTTTGCTTCTCGAGCAGTTTCTTCTTACGGCTGACGTCACCGCCGTAGCATTTGGCCAATACGTTCTTTCTGAGCGCCTTGACGGTTGTCCGTGCGACGATCTGACCGCCAATGGCGGCCTGGATGGCCACGTCGAACATCTGACGAGGAATCAGTTCTTTCATCTTCTCGGTCAATTGGCGACCTTTGAAGTGCGAGTTGTCACGGTGCACGATCAACGCCAGGGCATCGACCTTGTCGCCGTTGATCAGCACGTCCAGTTTCACCAGATTAGCCGATTGGTAACGATCGAAATGGTAGTCCAGCGAAGCATAGCCGCGGCTGGTGGATTTCAGGCGGTCGAAGAAGTCCAGGACCACTTCGTTCATCGGCAGGTCATAAGTGACTTGCACCTGATTGCCGAGGAACAGCATGTCGACTTGAACGCCACGCTTCTCGATGCACAGGGTGATGACGTTACCCAGGTGTTCTTGCGGCACGAGGATATTGGCGCGCACGATTGGCTCGCGCATGTCTTCGACGGCCGACACATCCGGAAGCTTGGACGGGTTGTCGACGTAAATCGTTTCACCGGTTTTCAGCACCAGTTCGAAGATTACGGTCGGCGCCGTGGTGATCAGGTCCAGGTCGTATTCGCGCTCGAGACGCTCCTGGATGATTTCCATGTGCAGCATGCCGAGGAAGCCGCAACGGAAGCCGAAGCCCAGCGCGTCGGAGCTTTCCGGGGTGTACTGCAGCGACGAGTCGTTCAGGGTCAGCTTCTGCAGCGCTTCGCGAAAATCTTCGAAGTCGTCGGAGCTGACCGGGAACAGGCCGGCGTAAACCTGTGGCTGAATGCGCTTGAAGCCCGGCAGTACCGGAACATCCGGGGTCGAGCTCAGGGTCAGGGTGTCACCGACCGGCGCACCGTGAATGTCCTTGATGCTGGCAATGATGAAGCCCACTTCGCCGGCCTTGAGGTCAGCGGTGGCGGTGTGTTTCGGGTTGAATACACCGACGCTGTCGACCAGGTGGATCTTGCCGGTGGACTTGACCAGGATCTTGTCGCCCTTCTTAACGCGGCCATGACGCACGCGCACCAGGGAGACAACGCCCAGGTAGTTATCGAACCAGGAGTCGATGATCAACGCTTGCAGCGGATCTTCGATGTTGCCGGTTGGCGCAGGAATGGTCGTTACCAGACGCTCGAGCACCTCGTCGACACCCAGGCCGGTCTTGGCGCTGCAGGTGACGGCGTCAGTGGCGTCGATACCGATGATCTTCTCGATTTCGTCTTTGACGCGATCAGGATCAGCCTGTGGCAGGTCGATCTTGTTCAGCACCGGCATGACCTCAAGGCCCTGCTCGATCGCGGTGTAGCAGTTGGCCACGGACTGGGCTTCTACGCCCTGACCGGCATCGACCACCAGCAAGGCACCTTCACACGCGGCCAGGGAACGGCTGACTTCGTAGGTGAAGTCGACGTGCCCCGGGGTGTCAATGAAGTTCAGCTGGTAGGTGACGCCATCTTTGGCTTTGTAATAGAGGGTAACGCTGTGGGCCTTGATGGTGATCCCGCGTTCACGCTCCAGATCCATGGAATCCAGTACCTGGGCTTCCATTTCACGCTCGGCCAGGCCGCCGCACATCTGGATGAAGCGATCGGCCAGCGTCGACTTGCCATGGTCAATGTGGGCGATGATGGAGAAATTGCGGATATGACTCAAATCACTCACGGATCAACACTCAAAAAGGCTGCAGGCATGGCCCGCCGAAAAATAGCCGGGAATTGTACCTGATACACGGCGCAAGCGTCACGTTCGCCTGTCACCCGGATTGCATGCAAAAACGCCCCGATCTGTTGATCGAGGCGTTTTCAGGGTTCAAGCGCAGGATGAAAGCTTGTTCATCACCCGGCTCGTCGCAGCAGCCAGACACCCGCCAGCGCACACACACCGGCCGGTACCAGCACCGCAAACAGTGGCGAGAAACCGAACACCAGACTCGACGGGCCGAGCAAATCCTGGACGATGCGGAAGGTGAAGCCCACCAGCACGCCGGTGAATACCCGCTGACCGAGGGTCACCGAACGCAGCGGACCGAAGATGAAGGAAATCGCCATCAGCACCAATGCTGCGGTCACCAACGGCTGCAACACCTTGACCCAAAATGCCAGCCAGTAACGGCCGTTGCTCAGGCCCTGCTCCGACAGATAGTGGATGTAGCCCCACAGCCCGCTGATCGACAGTGATTCCGGCGCCATGACCACGGTGCTGAGCAGTTGCGGGCTCAACGCCACATCCCACTGCTCGCTCGGGGCATTGACGACTTCAGTGCTGCGCTCATGGAAGAGCGTGGTGGCAACGTCGGTGAGCTGCCAGTTAGTGCCGTCGAACTCGGCCTTCTTGGCAAAACTCGAACTCAGCAGATGGCGTTCCTTGTCGAAGTGATAGCGGGTCACGCCATACAACAGACCGTTGGGTTGAACGGCGTTGATGTGGATGAACTCCTCACCCTGACGGTGCCACATACCGTGCTTGGCGCTTTGCGCGTCGCCGCTGCCCTGAGCCAGAGAGCGATTGGCCTGAGCCATGCTTTCGGTGGCCGGGGCGACGTATTCGCCAATCAAAACGCCGGCCAGCATCAGCACCAGCATCGGCTTCATCACCGCCCAGACGATCCGGCCGATCGACACGCCAGCGGCGCGCATGACGGTCAGTTCGCTGCTGCTGGCCAGACTGCCGAGGCCGATCAGGCAGCCAATCAACGCGGCCATCGGCAACATTTCGTAGAGCCGGCGCGGCGCGGTCAGCAGAACAAAACTCAGCACGTCGACCAATGTGTAGGTTTCGCTGACGTCACCCATCTCATCGATAAAGGCAAACAGGGTCGCCAGACCGAGAATGATTGCCAGCACGGCGATGATCGCCATGAACACGCTGCTGCCGATGTAGCGGTCGAGTTTAACCACGGGCCACCTCCAGCGTTGCAGCGCGACGGCTGGCCATCTTCAGGCGCAGCGGCTCCCAGTACAACAGGCCGAGGCCAATGACCAGGAAGATCGCATGCACCCACCATAAGCCGAGCGCCGGTGGAATCTTGCCTTTTTCAAGGGCGCCGCGGGCGGCAATCAGGATGGTCAGGTAAGCCATATAAAGAAGAATCGCCGGCAGCAGCTTGAGGAAACGCCCTTGACGTGGGTTGACTCGCGACAGCGGCACCGCCATCAGGGTCACGATAAATACCAGCAACGGCAGGGACAGGCGCCATTGCAGTTCGGTCTTGGAGCGGATGTCGTCACTGCCCAGCAGAGACGACGTCGGCATGGCGTCACGGTCGGTGACTTCCTCGCTGACGTCCGGCTTGGGCAGCAATACGCCATAGTTTTCGTAATGAATGGCGCGGTAATCGGCCTGGCCCGGGCTGCCGTCGTAGCGGTAGCCGTTGTCGAGGATCAGGTAGCGATTGCCATCGGGGCGGACTTCCTGACGGCCCTTTTCGGCCACCAGCACGGAAATCCCACGGTCTTTCTGATCGGCGCCGAGGTTCTTCTGCGAGATGAACACGCCGCCCAGATTGACGCGATCGTCGCTCAGGGTTTCGGTGTATGTCACCCGGGTTCCGTCACGCAGGGCCTGGAAGCGACCCGGCTCGAGGGTGTCGAATTCGGTCAGGGCGTCCTGCTTGTTCAGCAGCAACTGGAACTGATTGGCGCCTTGCGGGGCCAGGCCCAGGCTCAACCAGGCCACGACCAGTGCCACCAGCGTTGCCGGAAACAGGGTCATGCGAAACAGCTTCTGCTGACTCATGCCCGTGGCCGAAAGCACGGTCATTTCGCTTTCCAGGTACAGGCGACCGTAGGCCAGCAGGATCCCGAGGAACAGGCCCAGCGGCAGGATCAGTTGCATGAAACCCGGCAGGCGATAGCCCATGATCAGGAACAGCGAGCCCGGGTCGAGCTGACCGGCAGCGGCCTGAGCGAGGTATTTGATGAAGCGACCGCTCATGATGATGACCAGCAGCACGGCACTCACGGCACTGAGGGTCAACAGGACTTCGCGGGACAGATAACGGAAGACGATCAAACCAGACACTCCAGGGTTGTCAGGCTAAGGCGGCCAAACAAGCAAACACATCGACCGGCCCGCAACGCAGAGCCGTCGAAAAAAGATGCGGCATTATCCTGTGATTGAGGGCGCCTGTCACTGCGCACACTCATCCATCTCGGTAATCCGTTGCAGATCGTACAACCTAGGGGGCGTTCTCAATTAGTTTTCACACCGCGCCGGGTCTGCTGTTGTGCAGGGCAAGGCGCGAGAAGCGTGGTTTGGTCATTCCAAATAAGCTTCGAGCAACGCAGCCCTGCACAACAGCAGGCCCGGCCCTTCGGGTTGTGCCTTAAAGCCGGCCAGTCTGCGTTGCAGGCCTTGGAAAGGGAGCAACCATTTCCAGCGGCCTGCGCCTTGCCTGGCTGGCTTTAAGGCGACAACGCGGTGTGGAAACTAATTGAGAACGCCCCCTAGGGTTGTCAGGCGCGGGGAGCGAGGTTCAAACTGCGGCCCTTGTCGCAGGCTTTGGCCTGCGCCTCTTCTATCTATAAGCAGGCGACTGCGGACACCGTCGAACGCCTGCGTGTTGACCATTCATTCAGGGATCCGGACATGGAACTGGTTGTAAAAAGCGTTAGCCCAGAAACGTTGAAAACCGCCACCCTGGTGGTTGCCGTCGGCGAAGGCCGCAAACTCGGTGTCGCCGCCAAACAGGTCGACGAGCTGAGCGGTGGCGCGATCAGCGCCGTACTCAAGCGTGGCGATCTGGCTGGCAAGGTCGGTCAAAGCCTGCTGCTGCACAGCCTGCCAAACCTCAAAGCCGAGCGCGTGCTGCTGGTCGGCGTGGGCAAGGATGAAGAACTGGGCGACCGCCCGTTCCGCAAAATCGTTGCCGGCATCCTCAACACCCTCAAAGGCCTGGGCGGCAGCGACGCCGTGCTGGCGCTGGATGAAGTCATCGTCAAAGGCCGCGACAGCTACGGCAAGACCCGCTTGCTGGCAGAAACCCTGGTGGACGGCGAATACACCTTCGACCAGTTCAAGAGCCAGAAAGCCGAACCGCGCGCCCTGAAGAAAATCACCCTGCTGACCATCAAGGCTGCACAAGCCGAAGTGCAGCGCGCCGTGAATCACGCTACCGCGATTGCCAATGGCATGGCGTTCACCCGTGATCTGGGCAACCTGCCGCCGAACATCTGCCACCCGACCTTCCTTGGCGAGCAAGCCAAGAATCTGGGCAAAGAGTTCAAGGATCTGAAAGTCGAAGTGCTCGACGAGAAGAAGATCAAATCGCTGGGCATGGGCTCGTTCTATGCCGTCGGCCAGGGCAGCGAACAGCCGCCCCGCCTGATCGTCATGCAGTACAACGGTGGCAAGAAATCCGAGAAGCCGTACGCGCTGGTTGGTAAAGGCATCACCTTCGACACTGGTGGTATCAGCCTGAAACCGGGCGCCGGCATGGACGAAATGAAGTACGACATGGGCGGCGCTGCCAGCGTGTTCGGCACCCTGCGTGCCGTGCTTGAGCTGAAACTGCCGATCAACCTGGTGTGCATCCTTGCTTGTGCGGAAAACATGCCGAGCGGCAATGCGACCCGTCCGGGCGACATCGTCACCACCATGAGCGGCCAGACCGTGGAAATCCTCAACACCGACGCCGAAGGCCGTCTGGTGCTGTGCGACGCCCTGACGTACTCCGAGCGCTTCAAGCCGCAAGCGGTGATCGACATCGCCACCCTGACCGGCGCTTGCGTCGTTGCCTTGGGCGCCCACACCTCGGGCCTGCTGGGCAACAACGACGAGTTGATCAATCAACTGCTCAGCGCCGGCAAGGTTGCCGACGACCGCGCATGGCAACTGCCGTTGTTCGATGAGTACCAGGAGCAACTGGACAGCCCGTTCGCTGACATCGCCAACATCGGCGGGCCGAAGGCCGGCACTATCACCGCCGCATGCTTCCTGTCGCGCTTTACCAAGAACCTCAACTGGGCGCACCTGGACATCGCGGGCACCGCATGGACCAGCGGCGGCAAGGACAAGGGCGCCACCGGCCGTCCGGTGCCACTGCTGACCCAATACCTGCTGGATCGCGCCAAAGCCTGAAACCGATGACTGCGGGCGGCGCTTCTTTTTTGCAGCGCCGCTTTCAGCTCAGGAACCGCAATGACCAAAGTCGACTTTTATATCCTGCCCAGCGCCGATCCCTCGGCACGCCTGGACTTTGCCTGCAAGCTCACCGAGAAAGCCTGGCGCATGGGCCACCGCATCTACCTGCATTGCAGCGATGCCGCCCAGCGCGAAGATCTCGATGCGCGGCTGTGGGCGTTCAAGGGCGAAAGCTTCGTGCCCCACGGCCCGGCCGACAGCGAACCGGAAGGTTTGATTGTGTTGGGGTTGGGCGATGACTGCGGCGAGCATCAGGATTTGCTGGTCAATCTCGACCTGAAAGTCCCGGCCTTCGCCAACAAATTCACCCGTGTGGCGGAAGTGGTGGTCGAAGATCCGACGATTCGCGCGGCTGCGCGGGAGAGTTTCCGTTTCTACCGCGAACAGGGCTATCCTCTGCAAGATCACCGTTTACAGCGACTCTGAGCATTCCAATGGACACTCCGAAACCGCAGCAAAAGTCCGCACACCTGTTGGACGATCTCGAATCGATCCGCCAGTTGCTCGGCGATGACAACCTGCAACCGCCCCTGCTGACCGACACGGTCGATGACGGTGAACAGGAACAGATTCCGATGTTGTTCGAGGCAATCGGCTCCGAGCCAGCCGCCGTCGAACCACCACCGGCTCCCGCCCCGGCACCTGCAGCGCAACCTGCAGCGACCGTCGACAAAGGCCCGGATGCCCTGCTGCACCTGGACAGCGAACTGCGCGCCGCCGCGCAATTGATCATGCAAGACGTGATCGACGACTTCGCGCCGCACATCGAGACCGAAATCAAACGCCGCCTCGATGCGCGGATGGAACGGTTGCTCAGCCAGTACGAATAACCCCCCCGATCCCTGTAGGAGCTGCCGCAGGCTGCGATCTTTTGACTTTGGTTTTAAAAAAACAGAATCAAAAGATCGCAGCCTTCGGCAGCTCCTACAGAAAGCTTGCGTCCACCCGCCCCTCCCCCGCTCGCCCTCGGCCCCATGCCCCGCTATACTTCCCGGCTTTTCCTGAATAAATGCCAATAGGGTCCCGCCGCGCATGGATAAGACCTACCAGCCGCACGCCATTGAAACTTCCTGGTACAACACCTGGGAGTCCGAGAACTATTTCGCACCGCAAGGCGCGGGCGATTCCTACACCATCATGATCCCGCCGCCGAACGTCACCGGCAGCCTGCACATGGGTCACGGTTTCAACAACGCGATCATGGACGCCCTGATCCGTTTCCGCCGCATGCAGGGTCGCAATACCCTGTGGCAGCCGGGCACCGACCACGCCGGTATCGCCACACAGATGCTGGTGGAGCGCCAACTCGAAGCCCAAGGCCAGAACCGCCACGATCTGGGCCGCGAGAAATTCCTCGAGAAAGTCTGGGAGTGGAAGGATCAGTCCGGCGGCAACATCAGCCGTCAGATCCGCCGCCTCGGCTCGTCCGTGGACTGGAGCCGCGAGCGCTTCACCATGGACGACGGCCTCTCGGAAGCCGTTAAAGAAGCCTTCGTGCGCCTGCACGAAGACGGCCTGATCTACCGCGGCAAGCGTCTGGTCAACTGGGACACCAAGCTGCACACGGCGATTTCCGACCTCGAAGTGGAAAACCACGACGAGAAGGGTTTCCTGTGGAACCTCAAGTACCCGCTGGCTGACGGCGCAAAAACCGCTGAAGGCAACGATTTCCTGATCGTCGCGACCACCCGTCCGGAAACCATGCTCGGCGACTCCGCCGTCGCGGTTAACCCGAACGATGAGCGCTACAAAGCCTTGATCGGCAAGTTTGTCGAGCTGCCACTGGTTGGCCGCCGCATCCCGATCATCGCCGACGATTACTGCGATCCAGAATTCGGCACCGGTTGCGTGAAAATCACCCCGGCCCACGATTTCAACGACTACGAAGTCGGCAAGCGCCACAACCTGCCGCTGCTGAACATCTTCGACAAGAACGCCAACGTGCTGCCGGCAGCGCAGGTGTTCAACCTCGACGGTACGCTGAATGACAGCATTGACGGCAAGATCCCGGCTGAATACGCCGGCCTTGAGCGTTTCGAAGCGCGCAAGCAAATCGTCGCTGCGTTCGACGCCGCCGGCCTGCTGGTCAGCGTCGACGACCACGGCCTGAAAGTGCCGAAAGGCGACCGCTCCGGCACCATTATCGAGCCGTGGCTGACCGACCAGTGGTACGTGTCGACCAAGCCTTTGGCCGAGCCTGCGATTGCTGCTGTCGAAGACGGCCGCATCCAGTTCGTGCCGAAACAATACGAAAACATGTACTTCTCGTGGATGCGCGACATCCAGGACTGGTGCATCAGCCGTCAGTTGTGGTGGGGCCACCGGATTCCGGCCTGGTACGACGAGTCTGGCAAGGTCTACGTCGGTCGCGACGAAGCCGAAGTACGCGCCAAGCACAACCTCGGCCCGGACGTTGCACTGCAACAGGATAACGACGTACTCGACACTTGGTTCAGTTCGGGTCTGTGGACGTTCTCCACCCTCGGCTGGCCGGAAAAAACCGAGTTCCTGAAAAAATTCCACTCCACCGACGTGCTGGTCACCGGTTTCGACATCATTTTCTTCTGGGTCGCCCGGATGATCATGCTGACGATGCACTTGATCAAGAACGAGGACGGTACCCCACAGGTTCCGTTCAAGACTGTGTATGTGCACGGTCTGGTGCGTGATGGCCAGGGCCAGAAGATGTCCAAGTCCAAGGGCAACGTCCTTGACCCGCTGGACATCATCGATGGCATCGAGCTGGAAGAACTGGTGCAAAAGCGCACCTCCGGCATGATGCAGCCAAAACTGGCGAAGAAGATCGAGAAGCAGACCCGCGACGAGTTCGCCGACGGCATCGCCAGCTACGGCACCGACGCCCTGCGCTTCACCTTCTGCTCGCTGGCGTCCACCGGTCGCGACATCAAGTTCGACATGGGCCGCGTCGAAGGCTATCGCAACTTCTGCAACAAGATCTGGAACGCTGCGCGTTATGTTCTGGACAAGGGCGAAGACTGCGGCCAGAACGGCGAAGCCTACGAGCTGTCGCTGGCGGATCGCTGGATCATCTCGCAACTGCAACGCACCGAAGCCGAAGTGACCCGTCAACTCGATCAGTTCCGTTTCGACCTCGCCGCGCAAGCGCTGTACGAGTTCATCTGGAACCAGTACTGCGACTGGTACCTGGAACTGTCCAAGCCTGTGCTGTGGGACGAAAACGCTCCGGTCGAGCGTCAGCGCGGCACTCGCCGTACGCTGGTGCGCGTACTGGAAGTGGCGTTGCGTCTGGCACATCCCTTCATGCCGTTCATCACTGAAGAAATCTGGCAGCGCATCGCGCCGCTGGCCGGCATTCAGGGCAAGACGATCATGCTGCAACCTTGGCCAGTGGCCAATGAAGAGCGCATCGATCCGGCAGCCGAAGACGACATCGAATGGCTCAAAGCGCTGATGCTCGGCACGCGTAACATCCGTGGCGAAATGAACATCGGCCCGGGCAAGCCACTGCCGATCTACCTGAAGAACGTCAGCGTTGAAGACCAGCGTCGCCTGACCGAGAACGAAGCGCTGCTGAAGAAGCTCGCGCGTCTGGAATCGATCACCGTTCTGGCCGCTGGCGAAGAAGCACCGCTGTCCGCTACCGCTCTGGTTGGCGAGATGGAAGTGTTGGTGCCCATGGCCGGCCTGATTGATAAGGGTGCCGAACTGGCGCGCCTGGACAAGGAAATCCTGCGTCTGCAGGGTGAAGTCCAGCGTGTTGGCGGCAAACTGTCCAACGCCGGTTTCGTTGACAAGGCCCCAGCCGAAGTCATCGAGAAAGAACGCGCCAAACTGGCCGAGGCTGAACAAGCCTTGGGCAAACTGGCCGAGCAGCACGCGCGGATTTCCAGCCTGTAACGGTAAACCGCAATGAAAAAGGGAGGCCCGCAATGGCCTCCCTTTTTTGTATCTGCTATTTACTCAGGGCATGTCCCACCCTCTGGGTTCATCACGTCGACTTTTACTAATGCTATTTGCGACACCCCAATAATATTTCCACCACGTATCACTGAATACCGGGCATCTAACGATCCGCTCCCAATGGGTTTGATCTTCGTTGCGTAGGGTTCGACATTGAGATCCACGAACTCTCCCACAATGGAATCGATCATGTGGACAACCTTAAAATCGGTCCCCGGGACAGGCTGCAATCCGTTGGTGGTCGAGTAACCCTGCGTCACCAACTCGATGACGTCCCCAATCATAATGGACTTTTGAATCTCAATACGAACAGGAACACCCGTGACAGGACTGGGCTCACTGAAACATGAGATGTATCCAAACCGGTTCGCGCTTGGAAAGGTGGCATCACTCAATGCAATCATTAACATCACTCCTTGAAAGTGTCCTGGATTCGACAAAATCCCAGATCGAGTAAAACCAAATTTTCGAGCGCCGCCAACTGTTACTTATGACAGGTCACAGAGACTATTTTGGAATAAAAAGTTTGCTTTACCCCCGCCATTCACTCGTTTGGTCGCGCATGGTTTAGATGTGGGACAATACCCGCCACTTTCAGCCATACCCGAATCGACCACGCCCATGAACGCCCCCCGTACACCCAAACCTGCGCGCAAGAAGCCTGACTCCGCGACCCCGGCCAAGACCGTCGAGCCGCGTGAAAAGGCCAGCCTGCACCCACGCAATCGCCATCAGGGTCGTTACGACTTCCCGGCGCTGATCAAAACCACGCCGGAACTGGCGAAGTTCGTGATCATCAACCCGTACGGCAAGGAAAGCATCGACTTCGCCAGCCCCGACGCGGTACGCGTGTTCAACCGGGCGCTGCTCAGGTCGTTCTATGGCATTCAGCATTGGGACATCCCGGCGGACTACCTCTGCCCACCAGTGCCGGGCCGTGCCGATTACGTGCACTTCCTCGCTGACCTGCTGGCCAGCATGAACGACGGCAAGGTTCCGCGTGGCGCGATCGTCAACGTGCTGGACATCGGTATGGGTGCCAACTGCGTTTATCCGCTGATCGGCAACAGCGAATACCGCTGGCACTTCCTCGGCTCGGAAATCGACCCGACGGCCGTTGCAGCGGCCAAGGCGATTGTCCAGTCGAACGACCTGAGCAAGGTCATCCAGCTGCGCCAACAGGAGAATCGCAAGCACATCCTGATCGGTTTGCTGGAACCGGGCGAACGCTTTGACCTGACCATGTGCAATCCGCCGTTCCACGCTTCAATGGATGAAGCGACCAAGGGCAGTGAGCGCAAGTGGCGGGCACTGGGTAAAGCCGACCCGAAACGCAAACTGCCGGTGCTGAACTTCGGTGGCCAGTCGGCCGAGTTGTGGTGTGAAGGTGGCGAAGCACGTTTCGTGGCGCAACTGATCGCCGAGAGCGCGAACTTCCAACACAAAGTGCTGTGGTTCAGCACACTGGTGTCGAAAGCTTCCAATCTGCCGGCCATCGAAACCGCGCTGAAGAAGGCTGGCGTGCTGGAAAGCCAAGTGGTGGAAATGTCCCAAGGGCAGAAACAGAGCCGCTTCGTCGCCTGGACCTTCCAGACCAAGTCTGAACAGCAGATCTGGCGCCGCGAGCGCTGGACGCGCTAAACATCGCATAGACCGACGCAGGTCAATTGTGGGAGCGAGCCTGCTCGCGAAGGCGGAGTGTCAGTTAACTTAAATATCGACTGACACAGCGCTTTCGCGAGCAGGCTCGCTCCCACATTGGATGGCGTGGCATCGCCAAATCGCAGACACAAAAAAACCGTGCCCGGATCGCTCCGGAGCACGGTTTTTTTTATCGCTGCGTCTTACTTGTTCACAGCGTCGGTCAGGCCTTTGGCCACAACCAGCTTGATCACTTTCTTTGCAGGGATTTCGATGGCAGCGCCAGTCGAAGGGTTACGGCCAGTGCGGGCAGGACGCTCGGTCACTTTCAGCTTGCCGATACCTGGCAAGGTGATTTCGCCGCCGTTTTCCAGCTGATCGGCAACGATTTGGCCCAGTTGGTCCAGAGCGTTACGCGCGGTGGTTTTCGGCGCGTCGATAGCTTCAGCGATGTCGGCGATCAGTTGGTCTTTAGTAAGAGCCATGTAGTGTTCCTTCCCTATCAAATTCATATGGATTGCAGAGTGCAGTGTCAGCCATCGAGCCCGATCTTCTGGATCTGGCACCCTCGGCGATAACCACGACGAGTCGGGTTATAGATACCGAAATCAGGGTTTGGTTCGACCTGACAAATGCTGATTGCACGCTTAACGCAGTGACTTCGCGTAAGACCGGGCAAAACTAGCACAGAGACGGGGAAATATCCGCCTCTAGCTACCCATTTGGTCAGCTTTATTGCTCTAAACCGGTAAAAAACCGCATAAGGACGAGTACCTGCCCCGGATTTGCCCTCCACCCCGCGCCAAAACCAGTGGTTGCGGTACACTGGGCGCTTTTTCGGGGGAGCCTGCCCTCCTCCCTTCCAACAGCCGAGAAGCCCATGCCGATCCGTCATTGCATCGTCCACCTGATCGACAAAAAACCCGACGGCACGCCCGCAGTTCTGCACGCTCGTGATTCCGAACTGGCGGAGTCCGCGGCCATCGAGAACATGCTTGCCGACCTCAACGAGAGCTACAACGCCAAACAGGGCAAAGCCTGGGGTCTGTTCCATCCGGAATCCGGCGCGTTCCCGTTCAGCGGCTGGCTGAAGGAGTACATGGAAGGCGGCAAGGACTTCACCGCGTTCAGCAAAGTGGCGGTCGAGCACCTGCAGAAGCTGATGGAAGAGTCGAACCTGTCGGTAGGCGGCCACGTGTTGTTCGCCCACTACCAGCAAGGCATGACCGATTACCTGGCGATCGCCCTGCTGCACCACAGCGAAGGCGTGGCGGTAACCGATTCGCTGGATGTGACGCCGTCGCGCCACCTGGACCTCGGCCAATTGCACCTGGCAGCGCGAATCAACGTTTCCGAGTGGCAGAACAACAAGCAGTCCAAGCAGTACATCTCGTTCATCAAGGGCAAGAACGGCAAAAAGGTGTCGGAATACTTCCGCGACTTCATCGGCTGCCAGGAAGGCGTCGACGGCCCGGGCGAGACCCGCACCCTGCTCAAGGCCTTCAGTGACTTCGTTGAAAGCGAAGACCTGCCGGAAGAGTCGGCCCGCGAGAAAACCAAAACCCTGGTGGATTACGCCAGCAGCCAGGCCAAACTTGGCGAACCGATGGGCCTGGAAGAACTGTCGGAGTTGATCGACGAGGAACGCCCGAAAGCCTTTTACGATCACATCCGCAACAAGGACTACGGCCTGTCGCCGGAGATTCCGGCGGATAAACGCACCCTCAATCAGTTCCGCCGCTTCACCGGTCGCGCCGAAGGCCTGTCGATCAGCTTTGAAGCGCACCTGCTGGGCTCGAAGATCGAGTACGACGAAGAGGCCGGCACCTTGGTGATCAAGGGCTTGCCGACGTCGCTTACCGACCAGCTGAAGCGCCGCAACTGATGCTCGGCAACGTGCTGAAGAAGGTCGCGCTGGTTCTGCTGGTGGTGGTGGTCTATCAGAACTGGGGCAAGATCGAGCGGGTGTTCAATCCGGCGCAGATGGTTTCCGAGCAGACCCGCGCTCAGGCCAGTGTCGTGCTGTACGCCACTGACTGGTGCGGCTACTGCAAGCAGACCAAGCGCTTTCTCGACAGCAAGGGCATTCCTTTCAAGGAATTCGATATCGAGAAGGATGCCGAAGCGCGCAAGGCCTACGAGGCGCTCGGCGGACGCGGGATTCCGCTGATTGATGTCAACGGTACGTTGATTCGCGGGTTTGACCCGGACGAGATCCTCGCTGCCCTGAGATAACCAATGTAGGAGTGAGCCTGCTCGAGAAGACGGCTGATCATTCAACACTGTTGTTGTCTGACACAGCGCTTTCGCGAGCAGGCTCGCTCCCACAATGGATCTTTAGCGGGCTTCGATGCGGAAGCCGAAGCGCGGGAAGTGCACATGCACCACACCGCCACGCTCGTCATCGCGACGTATGATCAACTCTTCACTGCCAGCAAACAGCAACTCACCCACCACCGGATCAACCCCGTAATCCGTCGCAGCAATCGCCACTTGTTGCCCAGCCTTGAAGCCATTCGGATCTACGAACTGCTCGTCCGGCAATGCCGCCGGTGTTGCATTGCGCGCAACCTCCAGCGCCTCCTCGGAGGTCATTTCGCTTGCCGCGCCATGGCCGAACCCCAGCACTCGGCCCAACCACGCGGAGACAGCCGGATACTCATCCACCAGCGGCGCGGTGACGTGCGTGGCCTTGAGGAACCACAGCGGGTGCGCCAGCGCAAAGTCGGCAATCGATGGCTCACCGAACAGGAAGTCGCCCTGCTCGCGCTGGAGCTGCTGCTCCAGACGCGCCATGATCGTCGGCCACTGGTGCTTGGCCTGCTCGGCAGATAAACGCGTGGCGCTGCCACCGCTGAACAGCCCGGCACGGTCGGCCAGAAACGCCTTGATCGCCTCCGGCGGCAACTTGCCGAAACGCACCGCTACCGATTCCGGCTGGAACACCAGACTGACGGCATGTTGGAACACCACCGAGTCAGCCCACGCGGCGAAACTGGCGGCGATCATTTCCTGTCCTTCAGGGAAGAACGACGGCTGGGCTTTTTCCTGCTCCAGTCGGCGGGCGATCAAGGACGTGTCGCAATAGATGTCGGCGCCGATCTGCAGCACCGGCGTCTTGCGGTAGCCGCCAGTCAGAGCGGTCAGATCCGGTTTCGGCATCACCGGCGAGATATGCACCGAGCGCCAGGACAAGCCTTTGAAACCCATCAGCAGGCGGGCCTTTTCCGCGAATGGGGACGTCGGGTAGTGGTGCAGAATCAACTCGGACATGCTCGGCTCCGCCGCTCAGATAGTGAGCCGGCAGCTTAGCGCGCATTTGCTTAGCAGCCTACAGATCTGCCTGATGGGAACCCATCAGGCAGATTGATAAGACGCCACCAGGCATTCCTTGGCGCTCTTGCGCAGTTTTTTGATCAACCGTTCCTGGCGCAACGCATCGCTTTTGTCGCGACAAAGCTCGGTGTAGACCAACGCCATGGCCGGGCTGGAGAGGAAGAACCGTGCGCCCTTGCCGCTTTGATGCTTGGCGAAACGGCGGACGGGATCGTCGCTGATCCCGCAATACAACGAACCATTGGCCGCGCGCACGAGGTAGACGAACCAGGACTTGCTCACAGGCTCGACAACTTCGACAGATTTTTCGCTAAGGCTGGTCACTTTGGGATCAAGGTGTGTAGGAAACAGGCCGCGATCTTATCAGCGACCGGCCTGAAATGCCTTCAGTCCCTTCAGCGCCTGAGCACAAACAGCGTTGCGCACCAAAGGCGTCCACCCGAGTAACACGCCTTTGAACCCCAGAGCATGACGCGACCAGCGCCACAGATCGAAGTGATCGTGGTGCTCGCAAATCTTGCCGTCACGAAACACGAAGCGCGCCTGGATATCGTTGATCACGATTTTGCCGGTCTGGCTGAACAGATAAGTCGCTACCCAATGCGCGCCGCCGCTGCGCTCGTCGGCGCGGACATTGTCGAAGGTCAGCGAGAAGTCCCTGGCCCGGGTGGTGAGCATGCGCCACATGTCGCCGGCATCGCGCCCGCGCAGCTCGCCGAAGGCCGGGTCGCTGAACACCACGTCGTCGGTGTAGCACGTGGCCATGGCCTCGGCGTCCAGGCTCTGGAACGCTTCGTAGAAGCGGGTGATCAACGCGGCGTGGGCTTCACTCATGGGCAAACTCCAAGGAATGGACAGATTGCCAGCACGATAATCTGCACAGCGCGCAAACACTACCGGCATTCGCAAACCGAATACCCGCAGTACACAAATCCAGTGTGGGAGCGGGCTTGCTCGCGAATGCAATGGGTCAGCCAACATTGAGGGTGACTGATACACCGCATTCGCGAGCAAGCCCGCTCCCACCTTTTGAAATCAGTGGATTCAGATTTTTTCGCTTTGCACTTGCACGAACAGTGCACGCCCGGCACCCAGGCCGGCGAGGATCGCGCCACAGCCAATGATGCCGAAAATCCAGCCCACCGCATTCCAGCCGCCCGTCCAGTCATGCACCACGCCGACTGCGAACGGCCCCATCGAAGCCAGCGTGTAACCGAAGCCTTGAGCCATGCTCGACAAGTTTGCTGCGACATGGGCGTCACGCGAGCGCAGTACGATCAACGTCAGCGCCAGACTGAATGCACCGCCCTGCCCCAGACCCAGCAGAATCGCCCAGCCCCACAGGCCTTCGATCGGCGCATACAGGCAACCGAACAGACCGCCGAGGGTCAGCGCCATCACGACCACGATTGCCAGACGCTGATCCTTGCCGCGGGTCGCCAGCCACGGAGCGGCCAGCGAACTGGCGAGCTGGATGATCACTGAGCCGGAGAGCACCAGACCGGCCTGTGTCGGCGTCAGGCCACGGCCAATGAGGATCGATGGCAGCCAGCCGAACACGATATAGGCCAACGACGACTGCAAACCCATGTACAAGGTCACCTGCCACGCCAGCGGATCACGCAACAGACCGCGCACGCGGTAAGCAACGTTGTGCGCACCGTGCTTTTGCCCGACTTGCGGCAGCCAGAACACTGCGGCCAACAGCGCCGGGATTACCCAGAAGCCCAGGCCCAGCGCCCAGCTGTTGTCGAAGTGTTCGCTCAACGGCACGGTCGAACCCGCCGCCATTGCCGCGCCCAGGCACAGGGCCATGGTGTAGACGCCGGTCATGGTGCCGGCGTGTTTGGCGAAATCGCGCTTGACGATGCCCGGCAGCAGCACGCCGATAATGCCGATGCTCGCGCCGCCCAGCACGCTGCCGGCGAACAGACCTATCTCACCGAAGTTGCTGCGCAGGATGATCCCGCCGGCCAGTGTCAGCAGGATGCCAAGCACCACCCGTTCGGCGCCGAAGCGCCGCGCCAGAATCGGCGCCAGCGGTGCGAACAAACCCAGGCACAGCACTGGCAGAGTGGTCAGCAGACCGGCCTGCGCGGCAGACAGGCCAAGGCTTTTCGACACTTCACTGAGCAGCGGCGCCATGCTCGACAGTGCCGGACGCAGGTTCAGCGCCACCAAAATCAATCCCAGCAGCAACAGCCACGGGCGCCGGACCAGCGGGTGACTTTGCTGCACTTGCTCGTCATCCGCCTCGGCATCGATCAGCAGCTCTTCAAGCTCTGCCGTGCGTTTCGGGGTTGTGGATAACTCACTGCGGGACATGGACTTCTCGGTTTCAAGGTTCATTGATCAACTGCCTCGATAAAGCTTTGGCCCGCTCCGGGTCACGTTGTTCGACGGCATCAAGCAACTCGATGTGCAAGTCGAACACTTCCTGGCGGCGCGGGACGATGTTCAGCGTCTGACGCAATTGCGCGCCGACGATGCTGGAGAAATAGCGATACAGCTCGCTGAGGGTCGGGTTATGCGCGGCGTCGACCAGTCGGCGGTGGAACACCAGATCGCAGGCGATGTAGGTGTCGAGGTCGCCGTGGTAGTGGCTGCCGCTGGTGCCGAGTGCTTCACGCAAGGCGACCAGATCCTCATCCGTGCGGCGCAACGCCGCCAGGCCAATGGCCTCGACTTCAAGGATATGCCGGGTCTCGCGCGCCTGTTCCAGCGAGCAACGGGACAACGCCTTGAGCGTGTCCAGCGGATCAACCACCGCGCGCAGATAACTGCCGTCGCCCTGACGGATCTCGATCAACCCGGAAAACGCCAATACGCGCATGGCTTCGCGCACGGTGTTACGGCTGATGCCCAGCTCGGCGCCCAGCTCGGGTTCGGTCGGCAATCGCTCGCCGACCTGCCAGGTGCCGCTGTTGATGCGCTGACGCAATTGATCCAAGGCCTGATCGACCAAGGACCGCTTAACAAGAGGAGAAATGTCTGACATAGGATTCGCCCTTTCATCCAATCATAGGATGAATTTTCCGACATGGTAGTCAGACCCGTGTAGGACGGCAACCACCTAGGGTGAATGGGAGGGAAATGGAGCGGAATTTTCGATTAGTCAAAATTACCCTTTAAGGGTAATTTCAGGGACAGGGTTTTGGTTTCTTATGGAGAAGAACACGCCCCATTACGACTTGGCGGTGATCAAGGCTGAGGTCCGGCGGCTTGGAAAAAAAGCCTTTACCAAGACCTCGGCAGATTCAGGCGAGTATCTCGGCTTTAGCATCAGCGAGATGCAAGAGATCGTTTTCGAATTGCAGAACAGGATGTTGTACAAATCGATGACCAGCTACGACGATCATCGGGTCTGGCAAGACGTGTATCACACCCATTCACAAGATCTGGAGATTTACATCAAGGTGACCTACCGCCCCGGTGGCGGCCCACCGGTAATCTCCTTCAAGGAGAAAAACCCATGAAAACCCAGCAATGTGTCAGCTGCGGTGCACGTGAGGGAATGAGACATTTTGCAGGGCGCGGCGAAACCCTGAGTGTCAAAGGCATGGAGCGCCGTGTAGATGATCTTTCTGGTTGGGAATGCCAGCAGTGCGGAGAGGTTGAGTGGGATCACGATACCGATAGCGCGGAACGTTATTGTGATGCAGGGGATGAGCTGGTTTTCGCTGCCAGGCAAATGATCGGCGCCGAGATGAAGCGTATTCGGCGCAAATTGCACCTTACGCAAAAAGAGACGGTGCAACTGCTGTCCGGTGGAGGGCATAACGCGTTCTCACGCTACGAACGCGGCGAAATACTACCGCCCAAGGCGTTGATGCTGCTGATGCGACTATTGGATCGTTACCCGTACTTGCTGACCGATGCGAAAATTCTCGGTGAAGGTGCAGACTTGAGAGGCTTCAAGCACACCATCCACAAAGAACACGAAACCCTCACCGTATCCTGACCCCAAAAAAACAAACCCGGCACAAGGCCGGGTTCGTTTTACTCACAAACCATCAATGCAAAATCTGACTCAAGAACAACTTCGTCCGCTCATTCTGCGGATTGTCGAAGAAGTCATTCGGCGCCGCCTGCTCAACGATCTCCCCCTTGTCCATGAAGATCACGCGATTGGCCACGGTGCGGGCGAAGCCCATTTCGTGGGTCACGCAGAGCATGGTCATGCCGTCTTCGGCCAGGCCGATCATGGTGTCCAGAACCTCTTTCACCATCTCAGGGTCGAGTGCCGAGGTTGGTTCGTCGAACAGCATGATTTTCGGTTTCATGCACAGTGCGCGGGCGATCGCCACACGCTGCTGCTGGCCGCCGGACAGTTGCCCCGGGAATTTATGCGCCTGCTCCGGAATGCGTACGCGCTCCAGGTAATGCATGGCGATTTCCTCGGCCTTGCGCTTGGGCATCTTGCGCACCCACATCGGCGCCAGGGTGCAGTTCTGCAAAATGGTCAGGTGCGGGAACAGGTTGAAGTGCTGGAACACCATGCCTACTTCACGACGGATCGCTTCGATCTGTTTGAGGTCATTGGTCAGTTCCACGCCATCCACAACGATGCGGCCCTGCTGGTGTTCTTCCAGACGATTGAGGCAACGGATGGTGGTCGACTTGCCGGAACCCGACGGGCCGCACAGGACGATACGCTCGCCCTGTTTTACGTTGAGGTTGATGTCTTTCAGCACGTGGAACTGGCCGTACCACTTGTTGACGCCCTGCATCTGAATGATGCCTTCAGGACCCACAGGCTTTTTGATTGCTTCGCTCATTTACAGAGAACTCCTAACGCTTGTGGCCAGTGTCGAGCTTGCGTTCCAGATGCATGGAATAGCGCGACATACCAAAACAGAAAATCCAGAACACCAGGGCGGCGAACACGTAGCCTTCGGTGGCCATGCCCAGCCATTTCGGATCGGCAGCGGCTTGCTTGACGCTGTTGAGCAGGTCAAAGAGGCCGATGATGATCACCAGACTGGTGTCCTTGAACAGCGCAATGAAGGTGTTGACGATGCCGGGGATCACCATCTTCAGGGCTTGCGGCAGAATCACCAGGCCCATCGAACGCCAATAACCGAGGCCCATCGCGGCAGCGGCTTCGTACTGTCCTTTGGGAATCGCTTGCAGACCGCCACGCACCACTTCGGCGACGTAGGCCGACTGGAACAGGATCACGCCGATCAGCGCCCGCAGCAGCTTGTCGAAGTTCATGCCTTCGGGCAGGAACAGCGGCAGCATCACCGAGGACATGAACAGCACCGTGATCAACGGCACGCCACGCCAGAACTCGATGAAGGTCACGCAGACCACACGAATCGCTGGCATGTTCGAACGTCGACCCAGCGCCAGCACGATGCCAAGCGGCAAGGCGCCAGCGATACCGACGGTGGCGATCACCAGAGTCAGCATCAAGCCGCCCCATTGGCTGGTCGCGACGGTTTGCAGGCCGAATACGCCGCCGTGCAGCAGGCACCAGGCGACAATCGGATAGATCACCAGAAAGCTCAACCCGTACACCGCTTTACGCGGGAAGCGCGAGATGAACAGTGGCGCCACGCCGATCACTGCCAGCCACACGGTCAGGTCCACGCGCCAGCGCAGGCCGGTCGGGTAGTAGCCATACATGAACTGACCGAAGCGTTGCTGGATGAACACCCAGCAGGCGCCCTCCTTGGTGCAATCGGCCTGGGTGGTGCCG
Source organism: Pseudomonas sp. Irchel 3E19 (assembly GCF_900187585.1). Lineage (NCBI taxonomy): Bacteria > Pseudomonadati > Pseudomonadota > Gammaproteobacteria > Pseudomonadales > Pseudomonadaceae > Pseudomonas > Pseudomonas sp. Irchel 3E19. The sequence continues at coordinate 81,462 of NZ_FYDT01000013.1, read as the reverse complement.
ACCCAGTTGGCGTCGAGGATCGCCCACCCCAGAATCGGCGGAACGATCAGGTAGATCAGGTAGAACGCGAACAGCGTCAGCAGGGTGTTGAGCCAGCTGGAGAACATGTTCGCGCGCATCCATGCCACTACGCCGATGCTACTGCTCGGTGGGGGCATGTCGGGTTTGAAAGTATGAGTACTCATGCGCTTTTCCTTACCGCTCGATCAGCGCAATGCGCTTGTTGTACCAGTTCATCAGCAGGGAAATGCTGATACTGATCGCCAGGTACACGCTCATGGTGATCGCAATCACTTCGATCGCCTGACCGGTCTGGTTGAGCACGGTGCCGGCGAACAGCGAAACCATTTCCGGATAACCGATACCGGCGGCCAGCGAGGAGTTCTTCGCCAGGTTCAGGTATTGGCTGGTCAGCGGCGGGATGATCACCCGCAGCGCCTGGGGAATGATCACCTTGCGCAGGGTCGGGCCTTCACGCAAACCGAGCGAACGGGCCGCTTCGGTCTGGCCGTGGCTGACCGACTTGATCCCCGAACGCACGATCTCGGCGATGAACGCCGCGGTGTAAACGGTCAAGGCCAGGGTCAAGGCGAGCAGTTCCGGAATGAGCACCCAGCCGCCAACGAAGTTGAAGCCTTTGAGTTCAGGCATTTCCCAGTGCAGCGGAGCGCCGAAGATCAGCGCGCACAAACTCGGGATCACCAGCAGAATCGCCAGACCTACCCAGAACTTGTGGAACGGCTCACCGGTCGCTTCAAAGCGTTTGTTGGCCCAGCGGCACATCAGCACGATGCCGACGATGGCCACCACTACGCTGATCACGAACGCCCAGAAACCATCAGCTGCCAGCGCGGCCGGCATGTTCAGGCCACGGCTGCTGACAAAGAAAGTGTCGCCGAAGTTGTGGCTGTTGCGCGGTCCCGGCATGGTCAGGAACACCGCGAAGTACCAGAACAGGATTTGCAGCAGGGGCGGAATGTTGCGGAAGACTTCCACATACACGGTCGCCAGCTTGCTGATGATCCAGTTCGGCGATAGACGCGCGACACCAATGATGAAGCCCAGCAGAGTCGCCAGGATCACGCCGATGATGGTCACCAGCAATGTATTAAGCAGACCGATCACAAACACGCGGGCATAGCTGTCCGCTTCGGTGTAGTCGATCAGGGTTTGAGCGATGCCGAACCCGGCACTGCGCTCCAGAAAGCTGAAGCCGGAGGTGATGCCCCGGTGTTCAAGGTTGGTTTGTGTGTTATCGAACAGGAACCAGCCCAGGGAGACGACTGCCACGATAGTGACGATCTGAAATACCCAGGCGCGCACTCGTGGATCGCTGAGGCTAAACCTCTGCTTTGGTGCGCCGATTGAATTTTGCATGAAGTGCCCCGGAAAAAATGGAACAAGAACATCACCCGGCGGTTGGCCCGCCGGGCGATAGAACCATTAGCGCACTGGTGGTGCGTACTGAATGCCGCCGTTGTTCCACAGGGCGTTCAGGCCACGGTCGATTTCCAGCGGAGTGTTCTTGCCGAGGTTTTTCTCGAACACTTCACCGTAGTTGCCGACCTGCTTGACGATCTGCACGACCCAGTCCTTCGGCAGTTTCAGGTCTTTGCCGTATTCACCGTCAGCACCGAGCATACGAGCGACGTCCGGATTCTTGGTCGACTTGGCTTCAGCTTCGACATTCTTCGAAGTGATGCCGGCCTCTTCAGCGTTGAGCATGGCGTAGCCAGTCCAGCGCACTACAGCCAGCCACTCGTCGTCGCCGTTACGCACGACCGGACCCAGTGGTTCCTTGGAAATGGTTTCCGGCAGAACCACGTAGTCTTTCGGCGAAGCCAGTTTGCTGCGCTGGGCGAACAGCTGGGATTTGTCGGAAGTCAGCACGTCGCAACGACCGGATTCCAGCGACTTGGCGCTTTCATCGGAGGTGTCGAAAGTGATTGGGGTGTATTTCAGACCGTTGCCGCGGAAGTAGTCGGAAACGTTGAGCTCGGTGGTAGTACCGGCCTGGATGCAGATGGTTGCGCCGTCCAGCTCTTTGGCACTCTTCACGCCCAGCTTGTTGTTTACCAGGAAGCCGATGCCGTCATAGTAGGTAATGAAGCCCGGGAATTTCAGGCCCATGCCCGCATCACGGGAGCTGGTCATGGTGGTGTTGCGCGACAGGATGTCGATCTCGCCGGACTGCAGCGCGGTGAAGCGCTCCTTGGCGTTCAACTGACTGAATTTGACCTTGGTTGCGTCGCCGAATACGGCAGCAGCTACTGCGCGGCAGAAATCAGCGTCGATGCCGAGGATCTTGCCGGTAGCGTCCGGAACCGAGAAGCCCGGCAGACCGTCGCTCACGCCACACTGCACGAAACCTTTCTTCTGCACGGCATCCAGGGTTGCACCCGCCTGAGCGAACCCGCTGACGCCGAGTACTGCTGCTGCAGTCACGATCGCCAGAGTGGATTTCAACATCTTCATTCAAACCTCCAGTTTTGCTCTTGTTGTGTCGGAGCTTGAGTCCAGTCGCACCCTTTTGAGGCGGTGTTGACCCTAGTTGGCTTTTTATTGGGTCAACCGACGTAAAGACCTTCGCTATGAGTGTTTCAGGAGAAAATCCACATCATGGACAACTCACTTCTCACCAATTGGCCGAACGGGCTGTAGCCCTTTCATATTCGCTAAGCCCATGGCGGCCATTGGCGAACATCCATTACCGGATTCTTTGCATCCCATCGTCAGGCGTTCACTGATAGTGTTACCGCCAGGCGCGAGATCGATTGCACGACTACCTCATAGCAAAGCCCGTACCACACAGGGCACTGATGCGATTGAGCGACAGGTCAATAGCAAAACTTGTAGCCTTGCGACATCTTCTTAACGGATCAACCGGGCGCGCACGCAAATCACGCACTCATTGAGAGCGCCCGCACATAATTGGAGCAGCCATGACTGAGCCCTTGATTCTTCAGCCTGTTAAGCCCGCAGACGCTTGCGTGATCTGGCTGCACGGCCTCGGCGCCGACCGCTACGACTTCCTGCCAGTGGCCGAAGCCTTGCAGGAAAACCTGCTGTCGACGCGCTTCGTGCTGCCTCAGGCACCGACACGTCCGGTCACCATTAATGGCGGATATGCCATGCCGAGCTGGTACGACATCAAAGCCATGAGCCCGGCGCGAGCGATCGACCGGGATGAACTGGAAGTGTCCGCCGGGCACGTCATCGAATTGATCGAGAACCAGCGCGCCAGCGGAATAGACGCCTCGCGGATTTTCCTCGCCGGTTTTTCCCAGGGTGGCGCCGTGGTCTTGCACACCGCTTTTCTGAAATGGCAGGGGCCGTTGGGTGGCGTCCTGGCATTGTCGACGTATGCGCCGACGTTCAGCGATGAACTGGAGTTATCCGCCAGCCAGCAGCGCATTCCGGTGCTGTCGCTGCACGGTCAGTTCGATAACGTCGTGCAGAACTCGATGGGCCGCAGCGCCTACGAGTACTTAAAGAAGCATGGTGTCACCGTGACATGGCAGGAATACCCAATGGAGCACGAAGTGTTACCCGAAGAAATTCGCGACATCGGCGTGTGGTTGAGCGAGCGATTGCGCTGATTCATCAGTCACAAACCGCCCTTTGATCCCTCCCACTACGCCGCGCCCGATTCTTGCATTACACTGGCCGGCGTACATTCCTTAACCAATTGATGAGATGACCGTGCTCAAAGCACTCAAGAAGATGTTCGGTAAAAGCGAGGCTGAGCAGCTCGCGCCAGTTCCCAGTGCGCCGTCGCACGCCCCCGGTCATCGCAGCGATGCCCGCCAGGCCGACCGCCCCGCTACCGTAGCGGCACCGAAACAAGACTCACAACCGGCCGCCGTCGCCACTTCAGTAGCAGCGCCTGTTGCAGACAGCGTCAGCAGCGAAGCGCCGAAACCGGCCAGACCGCGGCGCGAACCGAAGCCCAAGGCTGCGGTTATCCCGTGGAAACTCGAAGACTTCGTCGTCGAGCCGCAGGAAGGCAAAACCCGCTTTCACGATTTCAAACTGTCCCCGGAACTGATGCACGCCATCCAGGACCTGGGCTTCCCGTATTGCACGCCGATCCAGGCGCAGGTGCTGGGCTTCACCCTCGCCGGCAAAGACGCCATCGGCCGCGCGCAGACCGGTACCGGCAAGACCGCCGCGTTCCTGATCTCGATCATCACCCAACTGCTGCAAACGCCGCCGCCGAAAGAACGCTACATGGGCGAACCCCGTGCACTGATCATCGCGCCGACCCGTGAGCTGGTGGTGCAGATTGCAAAAGACGCCGCTGACCTGACCAAGTACACCGGCCTCAATGTGATGACGTTTGTCGGCGGCATGGACTTCGACAAGCAGCTCAAGCACCTCGAAGCGCGCCATTGCGACATTCTTGTGGCAACGCCGGGCCGTCTGCTCGACTTCAACCAGCGCGGCGACGTGCACCTGGACATGGTCGAAGTGATGGTGCTGGACGAAGCCGACCGTATGCTCGACATGGGTTTCATCCCGCAGGTTCGGCAGATCATTCGCCAGACCCCGCCGAAAAGCGAACGTCAGACGCTGCTGTTCTCCGCGACTTTCACCGAAGACGTGATGAATCTCGCCAAGCAGTGGACCACCGACCCGTCGATCGTCGAGATCGAATCGCAAAACGTGGCCAACGAAAACGTCGAGCAGCACATCTATGCCGTGGCCGGTGCCGACAAGTACAAACTGCTCTTCAACCTGGTCAACGATAACGGCTGGGAACGGGTGATCGTGTTTGCCAACCGCAAGGACGAGGTACGCCGCATCGAAGAACGCCTGGTGCGTGACGGCATCAACGCTGCGCAACTGTCCGGCGACGTGCCGCAGCACAAACGCATCAAAACCCTGGAAGGCTTTCGCGAAGGCAAGATTCGCGTATTGGTCGCCACCGATGTCGCCGGTCGCGGCATCCACATCGACGGCATCAGCCACGTGATCAACTTCACCTTGCCGGAAGTCCCGGACGACTACGTGCACCGTATCGGCCGTACCGGTCGCGCTGGCGCCGACGGTGTGTCGATCAGCTTCGCCGGCGAGGACGACTCCTACCAGTTGCCGTCCATCGAAGAGAAGCTCGGTCGCAAGATCAGCTGTGAAACGCCGCCAACGCATCTGCTGCGGGCGGTTGAGCGTAAGCGTGCGCAGTAAGCGACGCGAATAAAGAGAAGCGCAGCCGGCAACGGACTGCGCTTTTTTTTCGCCCGGCATTTCATCAGGTCTTGCGAGAGAAAACTAAAAGTCCATAATGGACAAATTAGTTTATATGCACAGTCCGGAGTCCGCCATGTCCAGTACGCCCTACGTGATCGACCAAGCCAAAGCCCATGAACTGCTGGCACGCATCGACGTGCCGCAGATTCTGCGCAAGCTGTTTAGCGATCTCGCCGCCGGTCACGCCGTGCAGCCGGCGCAGCAACTGGTGGAGTTCCCGCAGAGCGCCGGTGACTTCATCAATTACTTGGGTGTGTTGGCCGAAGATGGCGTGTATGGGGTGAAGACTTCGCCGTACATCGTTCGCGAGCAGGGCCCGTTGGTCACCGCGTGGACGTTGCTGATGTCGATGCAGACCGGCCAGCCGCTGCTGCTCTGCGATGCAAGCGAACTGACTACGGCGCGCACGGCAGCGACCACGGCGGTGGCCGTCGACGCCCTCGCCCCGCTGGATACGCGGCGGCTGGCGATTATCGGCAGCGGCAAAGTTGCGCAGGCGCATCTGCATTACGTGAAGTCGCTGCGCGATTGGCAAAGCATCAGAGTGTATTCGCCGAGCCTGCAGGAGGATCCTGAAACTCAGGCGCGGCTCAAAGCCCTTGCTCCCGAACTGACGATTGCCACAAGCCGTGAAGCCGCCCTCGTGGAGGCCGACGTGATCATGCTCTGCACCTCCTCCGCAGTCCCGGTGCTCGACCCGGCAACATTGAGTAAACCCGCGCTGATCACCTCGATCAGCACCAACGCCCCTCGCGCCCATGAAGTACCGCCGCAGAGCTTGGGCGACATGCAGGTGTTCTGCGACTACCGTCTGACCACGCCGGGGTCGGCGGGCGAGATGCTGATTGCCGTTGAACAGCATGGCTGGAGCAAGGATTCGATTGTGGGTGACCTCGCCGATCTGCTCAGCGAAAAAGTGCAACGGCCCGGCTACGACCGTCACGTGTTTTTCCGCTCAATCGGCCTGGGTCTGGAAGACATCGCCCTGGCCAATGCGGTTTATCACTTAAGTAACTGACACCACAAATCCCCTGTGGGAGCGAGCCTGCTCGCGAATGCGGTCTGACCCTCACTGAAAATGTCGACTGATACACCGCCTTCGCGAGCAAGCCCGCTCCCACAGGGAGATCAGCGGACGCCTCGATAATGCATACACACTGGAGAACTTCATGAGCCAGGCAGATTTCATCATCATCGGCGGCGGGATCGCCGGCGCTTCCACCGGTTTCTGGCTGTCGCCGCACGCCAAAGTGATTGTGCTCGAACGTGAATCGCACCCGGCCTATCACTCCACCGGACGCTCCGCCGCACTGTTCACCGCCGCTTACGGCACACCGCAAGTGCGCGCGCTGACCCAGGCTAGTCGGGAGTTCTTCGACAATCCACCGCCCGACTTCTGCGAACACCCTTTGCTGACCCCGCGCGGTGAAATGACCGTGGACTTCACTGGCGACGCCGCCGAACTGAATAACCAGTACCTCAGCGCCAAAGCCACAGTGCCACAGATGCAACTGCTCAGTGCCGATGAAGCCTGCGCGCGGTTGCCGATCCTGCGTCGGGAAAAGGTCCACGGCGCGATTTACGATCCCACCGCCTGCGACATCGACACCGACGCCCTGCATCAGGGTTACCTGCGCGGCATTCGCCGCAATAAAGGCGAAGTGCATACCGATTGCCACGTGGTAAGCCTTGATCGCGACGCCAACGGTATCTGGCAGGTGCAGACCAATGGCCAGACCTTCAGCGCTCCGGTGATCATCAACGCCGCCGGCGCCTGGGCCGACAAGGTCGGTGAAATGGCCGGCGCCCGATCGCTGGGCCTGCAACCGAAACGCCGTGCCGCGTTCATTTTCGCTGGCCCCGAAGGCGTGGACATTCACCGCTGGCCAATGCTGGTCAGCCTCGACGAATCGTTCTACATGAAGCCCGACGCCGGGATGTTCCTCGGCTCACCGGCCAATGCCGACCCGGTCGAACCCCACGACGTACAACCAGAAGAACTGGACATCGCCATGGGCATCTACCAGATCGAGGAAGCCACGACCCTGACCATCCGCCGTCCGACCCGCACCTGGGCCGGCCTGCGCAGTTTCGTGGCTGATGGCGACTTGCTCAGCGGGTTCGATCCGCAGGTGTCTGGGTTGTTCTGGGTCGCGGCGCAGGGCGGCTACGGCATCCAGACCTCACCGGCGATGGGCCAGGCCAGTGCGGCGCTGGTGCGCGGTCTGCCGCTGCCCGAACCACTGCGCGAGTTCGGCCTGGACAGCAACATGCTCTCCCCTGCCCGCCTCATCTGATCCGTCGTCGGGATGACGCGTCCAACCGATTGCGGCACACTCGCAGCGCCCCCTGTTCACGGGGGCGCTGACGCTGCCTGGAGCTCCACTGTCATGACCGCCCCCGAACTCGACCCGGCACTGGATAACTTCCGTGCCATCGCCGATGCCATCGCCACGCTGTTTTTCCCCCACGCCGAAGTGGTGCTGCATGACTTGCGCACACAGAGGGTCGATTACATCGCCAACAATCTGTCCAAACGCGAAATCGGTGACGAGTCGTCGCTGGAAGACATGCTCAGCGAAGACGTGAGTGAGCGAAACATCGGCCCGTATGAAAAGCTCAACTGGGACGGCCAGAAGATCCGCAGCCTGAGCACCGTGCTGCGCGACCGCGAAGACCTGCCGCTGGCCGTTTTGTGCATCAATCTGAATATTTCGCTGTTCGAGAATGCCAAGGCAGCGCTGGATCTTTTCCTCTCACCGAGCAAACTGATTCCGCAGCCGGACTCGCTGTTTCGCGATGACTGGCAAGAGCGAATCAACACCTTCCTCCATGCCTGGCTACGCGAGCGACAGCTGAGCCTGAATCTGCTGACCCGCGATCACAAAAGGGAACTGGTGCTGGCGCTGCACGCCGAAGGCGCGTTCAAGGGCAAGAGCGCCTCGAACTATGTGGCCAACGTGCTGAACATGGGGCGGGCGACGGTGTACAAGCATTTGAAGGAATTGAAGGGCTGAAGATCTGCAGTGATTGATCTGGCCCCATCGCTGGCAAGCCAGCTCCCACAGGGATTTTGATGTACACAAAATATGTGTACGACTCGATCACTGTGGGAGGGGGCTTGCTCCCGAAGACGGACTATCAGTCGCCGTAGATATCGGACTTGAAGTACTTCTCGGAAATCTTCAGATACTCGCCACTCGCGCGAATCCCGTCGATCGCGGTGTTCAACTCGCTGACCAATTCTGTATTGCCCTTGCGCACCGCAATCCCCGCGCCCTCACCCACGTACTTCGGATCCTTCAACTCAGGCCCGACAAACGCATAGCCCTTGCCACGCGGCATTGTGAGGAAGTCATTCAGCGGAATGGTGTCGGCAAAAATGGCATCAAGCCGCCCGGCTGCCAGGTCCATGTAGATTTCTTCGTTGTTGCTGTAGCGCTTGACGTTGATGCCCTTGGGCTCGAACACCTCAGTGGCATAGCGGTCGGTGGTGGTCGCGCGCTGCACGCCGACGTTCTTGCCCTTGAGGCTGGCGTACTGATCATCGACCGTGGCGCCTTCCTTCATCACCAGCCGCGACGAAGTGAAGTAGTACTTGTGGGTGAAATCCACCGACTTCTTGCGATCTTCGTTGATGGTCATCGACGACAGGGCCATGTCGATTTTCTTCACCTTCAGCGATGGAATCAGACCGTCGAATTCGCCTTCGACCCACACGCATTTGACCTTCATCTGCGCGCACAGGGCGTTGCCGATGTCGTAGTCGAACCCGACGATCTCGCCTTTGTCGGTCTTCGAGGCGAAGGGCGGGTAAGCGGCTTCGATGCCGATGCGCAGGGTTTTCTCAGCGGCGAACACGCTGGCGGAGGCCAACAGGCTGAGGGCCAGACCGGTGATGAGTGGGAGTTTCTTCATGTTCGTTCTCTCGCGGGTTGTTGTTGGTTTGGCAAGAAAGAGCTGAAACGGAGGGAAATGCTTTTTTGTACTTATAAATCCATATTGGACTTATATGTATAGCCAGTCAATCGGGCAAAGAGATAGGTTTTTGGTGTTGCAGATGGCCTCTTCGCGAGCAAGCCCGCTCCCACACGGGATTTGTGAACGACACAGATCCAATGTAGGAGCGGGCTTGCTCGCGAAGGCTGACTAAAGGGCGCTACAGGGCTTACTTTTTCCAGCGATCCGCGGCGGCATGATCACTGTCACGCCCTTCAACCCAACGCGGGCCGTCGCTGGTGTTCTCTTTCTTCCAGAACGGTGCACGGGTTTTCAGGTAATCCATGACAAAGGCGCAGGCATCGAACGCAGCCTGGCGATGGGCGCTGGCGGCACCGACGAAGACAATCGGCTCGCCCGGTTCCAGTGCGCCGATGCGGTGCAGCACTTCCAGCTTCAGTAACGGCCAGCGCTGTTCGGCTTCCACGGCAATTTTGCCAAGGGCTTTTTCGGTCATGCCTGGATAGTGTTCAAGGAACATCCCCGCCACATCCAGCCCATCGTTGAAGTCACGCACGTAGCCGACAAAACTCACCACCGCACCCACGCCAACATTGGCCGCATGCATCGCGTTGACTTCAGCCCCCGGATCGAATGGCGTGGCCTGCACACGAATCGCCATGGCTCAGCCTCCGGTCACGGTGGGGAAAAACGCCACCTCGTCGCCATCGACCAACGGCTCATCAAGCTGGCACAAGTCTTCGTTGCGCGCGCACATCAGGTTCTGCTCGCTCAACACCTCGGCGCCGTCACGTTGCGCGAGCAACGCGCGCACGTCATCGACGGTGGCGAAATCACCTTCAACCTTTACCGAATCCACGCCCAGCGCTTCACGGTAACGGGCGAAAAATTTCACGGTTACGTTCATGGCTGCTCCGCCTGAAAATGCCCGCTCTTGCCACCGACCTTCTCCAGCAGACGCACGCTTTCGATGGTCATGCCGCGATCCACGGCTTTGCACATGTCATAGATGGTCAGCGCGGCGACGCTGGCAGCGGTCAGGGCTTCCATCTCGACCCCGGTCTGCCCGGAGAGCTTGCAACGGGCGACGATGCGTACGGCGTCTTCGCCTTCAGCGCTGAGTTCGACTTTGACGCCGGTGAGCATCAGCGGATGGCACAGGGGAATCAGATCGCTGGTTTTCTTCGCGGCCTGAATGCCGGCAATGCGCGCCACGGCAAACACGTCGCCTTTCGGATGGCCGCCGCTGACGATCATCTGCAGGGTTTCGGGGAGCATGCGCACCAGCGCTTGGGCCGTCGCCTCACGGAACGTCACGGCTTTTTCGGTGACGTCGACCATGTTGGCGCGACCTTGGGAATCGAGATGAGTCAGCACGGGATTACTCCTGATCAGGAGCGTGGATTGTAAACCTGTGGGTCAAATTTCCGCACGCACGAATATCCGAACACTGAAGAACCTTGTGGGAGCGAGCCTGCTCGCGAATGCGATGCATCAGGCAACATCAATGCTGACTGACACACCGCATTCGCGAGCAGGCTCGCTCCCACATTGGCTATTGTGTTCAGGCATAAAAACCGGGCGGCTGTTGGGCCGCCCGGTTCTGTTGGAAGGATTACAGATGCGATTCGGCGTATTCGGCCAGAATCGAGCGAGGCACCCCTTGCAGGGTGATGTGCACACCGTTGGGGAAATCCTTGAAGCGTTCGGTCAGGTAGGTCAGCCCGGAGCTGGTCGCGGACAGGTAAGGGGTGTCGATCTGCGCCAGGTTGCCCAGGCACACCACTTTGGAACCGGCGCCGGCCCGGGTGATGATGGTTTTCATCTGGTGCGGCGTAAGGTTCTGGCATTCGTCGATCAGGATCAGGCTCTGCTGGAAGCTGCGACCGCGAATGTAGTTGAGCGATTTGAACTGCAACGGCACTTTGCTGAGGATGTAGTCAACGCTGCCATGGGTGTTTTCGTCATCCATGTGCAAGGCTTCGAGGTTGTCGGTGATGGCGCCTAGCCAAGGCTCCATTTTTTCCGCTTCGGTGCCCGGCAGGAAGCCGATCTCCTGGTCCAGACCCTGCACGCTGCGGGTGGCGATAATGCGGCGATAACGCTTGCTGACCATGGTCTGCTCGATCGCAGCGGCCAGCGCCAGAATGGTTTTACCGGAACCGGCCGCGCCGGACAGGTTGACCAGATGAATGTCAGGATCCAGCAACGCATACAGCGCCAGGCTCTGATAGATGTCGCGCGGCTTGAGGCCCCACGCTTCCTGATGCAACAGCGGTTCCTGATGCAGGTCGAGGATCAGCAGCTTGTCTTCCTGGATTTCCTTGATCCAGCCGACAAAGCCCTGCTCATCGATAATGAACTCGTTGATATGCACCGCCGGCAGGTTGTCGATCAGCTGCACCTGATGCCAGGTGCGGCCGTGATCCTGGCGGGTTTCGACCTTGCTCACGCGGTCCCAGAAAGAGCCGGTCATGTTGTGATAGCCGTTGGGCAGCAAGGACACGTCGTCGACCAGTTGGTCGGTGCTGTAGTCCTCGGCGGCGATCCCGCAGGCGCGCGCCTTGAGGCGCATGTTGATGTCTTTGGTGACCAGCACCACAGGTTTTTGTGGGTCGCGAGTGTGCAGGTCGATCAACTGGTTGATGATTTTGTTGTCGTTCAGGTGCTCGGGCAGAATCAGGTTCGACTCGGCCTTTTTGCTCATCAGAATTGACAGCAAGCCCTTTGGCCCGCTCTTGCCGCGCTGGATCGGCACACCCAGTTCGACATCCTCGGGGGAGGCGTCACCCAGGGTCTTGTCGATCAGCCGGATCGCCTGACGGCATTCGGCAGCAACGCTGTGATGTCCGCTCTTGAGCTTGTCCAGCTCCTCAAGCACGGTCATCGGGATCGCGACGTGGTGTTCTTCGAAGTTAAGCAGGGCGTTTGGATCGTGAATCAATACGTTGGTATCGAGTACATAAAGGATTGGCTGGTTGGAAGAAGGGCTACGTCCGTGATCATCCATACTCGGTCACCTTTGTGGGAGCCATTCGACGCAATACCTTGACAGTGCTGCGCCTCGAAGTGACTGCCGAATTCACCTGTGAGGGCTCAGGTGAACTGCACACAAAATGGGTCTTGGAAGACGCCACCTGTGTTGCAGGTTTCGGCGGTCTGTCTTCGTAATACTCCAAAACCCATGACATAAAAAAGCACTTTGACGGTTTTTTTAAGTTTATTTTGCAAAGTGACGAAAAGCCCTTGGCGGACTCCTTCGACACCGTTAGAGTCGGAAGTCCACCTGCATCGATTCCCTCAAAAAAATTGCCCCAAGCCCAATGTTTACGGGCTTTCTTCGTTTCTCAGCGAAACGCATCCTGACAGTCTTCCCAGCCTATCCCGCTTTGCGCGGTCTGCGTGATCAGCCACGGCATCGCAGTCTTCACCGCGTCCTGTTTCAGGTTGAAATTGATCACCCCGTGGCGCCACAACAGCATCAGGGTCAGCACCCGCTGCGCGCTCTGTGGGCCTTTGAGCTTACCCGCGCCATCCTGGGCATCAATGTCCCACAGCGCCACTTGCAGACCCTGGCTGTTGAAGAAGCCTTGCGCGTCGTTGCGGCGCTGCCCATCTGGCGGACGGAACAGCGGCACATAGTTTTCCGGCAGTTTGTTCCTCACCAGATCAGCGCTACGCCGCACCGAATCCTGCCAGTCCTGCCAGTGGCTGTGGGAACGGAACTCCCAGCCCTGCACGCCGACGCACTGTTTGGAGAACCCGGCTTGCAGGCTACTGACCGAACGATCGGCCAGACGCGCCTGAATATCCTTGCCCAATACGAAGAACGTACCGCTCAGGTTAGATTTGCGCAGGTACTCGGTGAGCCAGTCAGTGTTGTCCGGTTGCACATTGGCGGCGCTGTCGAAGCTCAGCAGGAACAGCCGGTCATGCATCTCCTCGCCGTTGCGCTCGTAGTCGCCAAAACGATCGAATTCGTTGCTGGTCTGTGGCGACAGCGCAGCCTTGCGCATCAACTCGTCCAGATACTGCAAATGAAAGATCCGACTCGGCTCGGCCCACTTGGTGTAATAGCTGTCATCGCTGACCACGAACTTGGCGGCTTGCTCGCGCAGAGTCGGCAAGTCCTCAACGAGGAAGCAGAACGAGGCGTCCTGATCGCAGCTTTGCTGGGCGAAGTTGTAGTTGGCCAACAGCCGCTGCCAGAGGCGCTGACGCAGACTGTTCACCGCATCGATATTGACCGTGCGCAGGCCCAGACGCTGGGCCAGTGCCGCCTCGTCCATAGACTCGGTACCGAGCAGGCCACGGGCGAACATGAGGATTTCCGCCCGGGACGCAACGTCGAACAGGGTCGGGCTGGTCAGTTGCTCCGGCCAGGTGCTGCGATCCAGCGTCGCCACATCGCCAGGCGCCGCGACGGCACCGAAGCTCAACAGCCACGCGGTGAATAAAAGAACAATGCGCAATGGGGTGTCTCCGTAACAAAACCCGGGCGGCACTATAGCTGATCCCACTCGGTTCCCTCAGCAACACCGATCCCGATGTGGGAGCGGGCTTGCTCGCGAATGCGGTGCGTCATCCAACAGATGGGCAGGCTGATACGGCCCCTTCGGGAGCAAGCCCGCTCCCACAAGGGGATTGTGGCAGGCCGTCGATCACCTATCACGCTCATAGCTGGAGTCATCAAGGACAACCCCCTAGAATCGCCCCCACGATTAAAGGAGACGACTTCATGCTGATGGTGATTTCCCCCGCCAAGACCCTCGATTACGACACGCCGCCGGCGACCCAGCGCTTCACCCAGCCGCAGTACCTCGACCATTCTCAGGAGCTGATCCAGCAATTGCGTGAGCTTTCGCCTGCGCAGATCAGCGAGCTGATGCACGTCTCCGACAAGATCGGCGGGCTCAACGCCGCGCGTTTCGGCAGCTGGACCCCGGCGTTCACGCCGGAAAACGCCAAGCAGGCCCTGCTCGCGTTCAAGGGCGACGTCTACACCGGACTCGATGCTCAGTCCTTCAGCGAAGCCGATTTCGATTACGCGCAAAAACACCTGCGCATGCTCTCCGGTCTTTATGGCCTGTTGCGCCCACTGGACCTGATGCAACCGTATCGTCTGGAAATGGGCACCAAACTGGCCAACGCTCGCGGCAAGGACTTGTATGCCTTCTGGGGCACGCGCATCAGCGAGTGGCTGAACGAAGCCCTGGCCGATCAGGGTGACGACGTGCTGCTCAACCTGGCGTCCAACGAGTACTTCTCCGCCGTCAAACGCACTGCCCTGAACGCGCGGATCATCAATGCCGACTTCAAGGATCTGAAGAATGGTCAGTACAAGATCATCAGCTTCTACGCGAAGAAAGCCCGTGGCCTGATGAGCCGCTTCGTGATCCAGGAAAGAATCAACGATCCAGCCCAGCTCAAGCAATTCGATGTGCAGGGTTATCGCTACAGCGCCGAGCAATCGAAACCGGACAATCTGGTATTTTTGCGCGACCACGCCCCCGAATAAAGCATGCCCATTGCACGACTCTTTCTATAAGGAGTCGTGCAGCTCGCACGATGTCAAAAATCCCCCGCCTGTTTTCGCCATTTTTATGGCGCCAAAATAATACCCCCATCTTTTCTAATATTAGTTTCACTCGACACTGATCATTTTTTTCAGTAGTGGCACCTAAATTTTTTCACCGTAGTGGCACAAAACTATCTAATGTGATTATTCGCCTGTTATTAAAGGTCGAAAACGAAAGTGCTATCAAATTGAGACCAGTGCCATCTACGACAATATTTCAAGAAATTTCAGATTTCGCGATGAGCGGGCAGGAACTTCGTCCAAATGCATAGCTCATACCACCGGTAACGATTCTCGCCGAGTTTGTACGAGATAACTTACGTTAGGCAGATAGCCATGTAACCAAGTTGTCACAGCAACTTGCCTAGATGACTAACCAGTCTGAAAACAACTAGATGGACAGGAGATAGGCACTATTTATATCCCCTGCAAGGCCATGGCCGCGCCCCCACAAACGTGCTCGCCTGAGCACCCAACCGCTTGATCTAAAAGGCCAAAGCCTGACATCAAGCGCGTAAGAACGACTGCGCCAAGATCTTCAAACATGAAGATTGGCTGCAAAACAGGGCAAGTCATAACAACAAGGCCTGGTTGCGCACATCTTGAGTGCACTTATTTAGACACTCGGAACTTAGTATGCCTGCACACGGCATTGTGGCGCCTGCATGCCGCACTTTCGAGTGCACTAGTGAACGCTGAACACCATTAACTCCGGCCCTTTAACGGCCTGATATATACAGAGGTAATTGCGATGCGCATCAGCATATTTGGTTTGGGTTACGTTGGCGCAGTATGTGCCGGTTGCCTGTCTGCACGCGGCCATGACGTGGTTGGCGTCGATGTTGCCAAAGACAAGATCGACATGATCAACGCTGGCAAATCCCCCATTGTTGAACCGGGTCTGGGCGAACTTCTGCAACAGGGTATTCAGACCGGTCGTCTACGTGGCACGACCAACTTCGCCGAGGCGATTCGTGACACCGACCTGTCGATGATCTGCGTCGGCACGCCGAGCAAGAAGAACGGCGACCTGGAACTGAACTACATCGAAGCGGTATGCCGCGAGATCGGTTTTGTCCTGCGTGAAAAATCCACCCGCCACACCATCGTCGTGCGCAGCACCGTGCTGCCGGGCACCGTCGCCAATGTGGTCATCCCGATCCTCGAAGATTGCTCCGGCAAGAAGGCTGGCGTTGATTTCGGCGTCGCGGTCAACCCAGAGTTCCTGCGTGAATCCACCGCCATCGCCGACTACGACCTGCCACCGATGACCGTCATCGGCGAGTTCGACAAGGCTTCGGGTGACGTTCTGCAATCGCTGTACGAAGAACTCGATGCGCCGATCATCCGCAAGGACATCGCTGTCGCCGAGATGATCAAGTACACCTGCAACGTCTGGCACGCGACCAAAGTGACCTTCGCCAACGAGATCGGCAACATCGCCAAAGCCGTCGGCGTCGATGGCCGTGAAGTGATGGAAGTGGTCTGCCAGGACAAGACCCTCAACCTGTCCCAGTACTACATGCGTCCGGGCTTCGCGTTCGGCGGCTCGTGCCTGCCAAAAGACGTGCGCGCGCTGACCTACCGTGCAGGTTCTCTGGACGTCGAAGCGCCGCTGCTCAACTCGCTGATGCGCAGCAACGAATCGCAAGTGCAGAACGCTTTCGACATCGTTGAAAGCCACGACAAACGCAAAGTCGCCCTGCTTGGTCTGAGTTTCAAGGCCGGCACCGACGACCTGCGCGAGAGCCCGCTGGTAGAGCTGGCCGAAATGCTGATCGGCAAGGGTTACGACCTGAGCATCTACGACAGCAACGTCGAGTACGCCCGTGTTCACGGCGCGAACAAGGACTACATCGAGTCGAAAATCCCGCACGTATCGTCCCTGCTCAACGCGGACTTCGATTCGGTGATCGACAACTGCGACGTGATCATCCTCGGCAACCGCGACGAGAAATTCCGCGCGCTGGCTCAGCAAGCACCGCACGGCAAACAGGTCATCGACCTGGTCGGCTTCATGGCCAAAGCCACCGACGCTGGCACCCGTACCGAAGGCATCTGCTGGTAAAGCAGCCCTGTAGGAGCTGTCGAGTGAAACGAGGCTGCGATCTTTTCGGGAACACCAAAATCCCAAGCGAAAGATCAAAAGATCGCAGCCTTCGGCAGCTCCTACATGTCCTTGCAAGTTTTTGTAAGCCTGCCTTAACCCCATCGGGCCCGGCCCGAGATAGAGACGGATGCAGATTATGCACAGGCTAAAGCACGGCCTACTTCAGGCCGCCGGTTGGCTGTTTTACCTAAGTTTGTTGATGGGCCTGGCCTTGATGCTGCCCACGTCCACATTCGACTCCGAGTCGAAGGACTTCATTTTCCTGATTGGCGCCGTGGGTATCTGGCGCTACTCGATGGGTGCAACGCACTTTGTGCGCGGCATGATTTTTCTCTACATCGTCTACCCGCATCTGCGCCGTAAAGTGCGCAAGCTGGGTAAGGCGGCGGACCCGTCGCATGTGTTTCTGATGGTCACCAGTTTCCGTATCGACGCGCTGACCACGGCGCAGGTCTACAGCTCGGTGATCCGCGAAGCCATCGACTGCGAACTGCCGACCACCGTGGTCTGCTCGATCGTCGAAATGTCCGATGAGCTGCTGGTGAAAGCGTTGTGGTCGCGGATGAATCCGCCAGACCGCGTGAAGCTCGACTTCGTGCGCATTCCCGGCACCGGCAAACGTGATGGCCTGGCCTACGGTTTCCGCGCGATCTCCCGTCACCTGCCGGATGACCGCGCCGTGGTCGCCGTGATCGATGGCGACACCGTGCTCAGCGAAGGCACCGTACGCAAGACCGTGCCGTGGTTCCAGTTGTTCGGCAACGTCGGCGGCCTGACCACCAACGAGTTCTGCGAAGTACGCGGCGGCTACATCATGAGCGAATGGCACAAGCTGCGTTTCGCCCAGCGTCACATCAACATGTGCTCGATGGCCCTGTCCAAGCGTGTGCTGACCATGACCGGGCGCATGTCGGTGTTCCGTGCCACCGTGGTGACCAACCCGGAGTTCATCGCCGACGTTGAAAGCGACTCGCTGCAACACTGGCGTCTGGGCCGTTTCAAGTTTTTGACCGGCGACGACAAGTCGAGCTGGTTCAGCCTGATGCGTCTGGGTTACGACACCTTTTACGTGCCTGACGCGGCGATCAACACCGTTGAACACCCGCCGGAAAAGAGCTTCATCAAGGCCAGTCGCAAACTGATGTTCCGCTGGTACGGCAACAACCTGCGACAGAACTCCCGCGCACTGGGCCTGGGTGTGAAACGCCTCGGCGCCTTCACCTCGGTGGTGCTGTTCGACCAGCGCGTGTCGATGTGGACGTCGCTGCTCGGCCTGACCGTGGCGATCATCGCCAGCTTCAAGTACGGCACCGCGTTCATTCTGGTGTACCTGCTGTGGATCGGCATCACCCGCCTGATCCTGACCTTGCTGTTGTCCTGCTCAGGTCACCGGATCGGCCCGGCCTACCCGGCGATTCTTTATTACAACCAGATCGTCGGCGCGTTGGTGAAGATCTACGTGTTCTTCCGCCTCGACCAACAATCCTGGACTCGCCAGCCCACTTCCCTGACCCGTGATCTCGCCAGCTTTCAACGTTGGTTCAACACCTGGTCGTCTCGGACCATGACCTTCTCCGCCGGCAGCATTTTCGTCGCCGTGCTGCTGATGATGGTCTGACCGCCCCCTTATTGAATTAACAAGGAAATCGCCCCTATGAATACCGCCGTCAACGCCAACGTAGTGCATGAATCCGAAGCCCAGCGCCAACACGCCCGCGTGAAAATCCCGGCCAAACTGCGCTTCTTCGGTCCCGACCGGACGCCGATGGAAGCGCGGGTCCTCGACCTGTCCGCCGGTGGTCTGGCGTTCAACGCCGGGCAAATGCCGCTGACCATCGGCGAGGTGTACAAGGCCCGCCTGCAATTCGTCATCGACAACCTCGGCCTGGCCATGGACGTTGAACTGCAAGTGCGCTCCTTCGACCGCCAGACCGGCCGTACCGGCTGCCAGTTCCAGAACCTCGAGCCGCAGGATATTTCCACCCTGCGCCACTTGATCACTTCGCACCTGGCCGGCGACATCGTCAGCATGGGTGAGGTGCTGGCAACCCTGCAGCGTGACAACTTCACCAAGGCGCGCAAGGTCAAGGACGGCGGCAGCGGCATGACCCCGTTCGGGCGTTTGAAAGCAGTGACCTTCAGTGCCGGTATTTTTGCGATCGGCCTGGTTGCAGCGGGTTTCATTTTCAAATCGGTGTACGGCATGTACTTCGTCAGCCATGCGCAGGCTGGCCTGGTCAGCGTACCGGGCATGAACATCACCATGCCGCGTGACGGCACCGTGCAGAGTCTGGTCAAGTCCGACGGCGTCGCCGCCAAAGGCGCACCGCTGGCGACCTTCAGCACCAGCATGCTCGACGTGCTCAAAGGGCATCTGGAAGAAGACCAACTGTCCCCGGCCAAGGTTGAAGAACTGTTCGGCAAGCAAATGACCGGCACCCTGACCTCGCCGTGCGATTGCACCGTGGCCCAGCAACTGGTGGCCGACGGTCAATACGCCAGCAAGGGTGACGTGATCTTCCAACTGGTACCGCGCAACACCCAGGCCAATGTGGAAGCGCGCTTCTCCTATCGCCAGTTTGGCGACGTGCGTCCGGGCACCCCGGTGAGCTTCCAGATCGCCGGCGAAGACAAGATCCGCACCGGCAAGATCGTCAGCAGCACCAGCCTGAAAAGCGCCGACCTGTCCTCCGATATCCGCGTACAGATCCAGCCTGACGAGCCGCTCGACAGCAGCCTCGCCGGCCGCCCGGTGGAAGTGAACAGCGACCGTGGCCCGAACCTGAACTGGCTAATCGACAAAGCCATGGCTGCCGGTCTTTAAGTCGAGGACATGCCTGTGACTACTCATATCTTCAACACACCGCCGACCCTGTGGGAGCGAGCCTGCTCGCGAAAGGGTCAGCACGGTCTGTCTGATGTACCGAGTCGACTGCTTCGCGAGCAGGTCGGATCGCCGCACCGTCGCTCCCACATGGGACTAGTGGTGTGCTCGCTGGCATTGGCAGTCAGTCTCGCCGGTTGCGCCGGCCTGCCCGACCAGCGTCTGGCCAACGAAGCGCTCAAGCGTGGCGACACTGCCACCGCCGCGCAGAATTATCAGCAACTGGCCGACCTGGGTTACAGCGAAGCGCAAGTCGGCCTCGCCGATATCCAGGTCGACAGCCGCGACCCCGCGCAGATGAAACAGGCTGAAGCGACCTATCGCGCAGCGGCCAGTGTTTCACCGCGTGCTCAGGCACGTCTGGGTCGCTTGCTGGTGGCCAAACCGGGTTCGACCGAAGCCGAGCACCACGAAGCCGAAACCCTGCTGAAAAAAGCCGCCGCCCATGGCGAAGGCAACACGTTGATCCCGCTGGCGATGCTGTACCTGCAATACCCGCACAGCTTCCCGAACATCAACGCGCAGCAGCAGATCGATCAGTGGCGCAAATCCGGCTACCCGGAAGCAGGTCTGGCGCAAGTGCTTCTGTATCGCACCCAAGGCACTTACGACCAGCACCTGGATGACGTGGAAAAGATCTGCAAAGCCGCGCTCAACACCACCGACATCTGCTACGTCGAACTGGCCACGGTCTATCAGAAACGTGCCCAGCCGGAGCAACAGGCCGAGCTGATCAAGCAGATGCAGACCGGTTACAGCCGTGGCACCGTCACCGCTCAACGCGTCGATTCGGTTGCCCGTGTGCTGGCCGATTCGACCTTGGGCAAGACCGACGAAAAAACCGCGCAGTCGTTGCTCGAGCCGATCGCTCCAGGCTACCCGGCATCGTGGGTGACCCTCGCGCAATTGCTTTACGACTACCCGGAACTGGGCGACGTCGACCAGATGATGAAGTACCTCGACAATGGCCGTGCAGCCGACCAGCCGCGCGCCGAGCTGTTGCTGGGCAAGCTCTACTACGAAGGGAAAATGGTCCCGGCCGACGCCAAAGTCGCTGAAGAACATTTCCAGAAAGCCGTTGGCCGCGAAGTCGCCGCCGATTACTACCTCGGCCAGATCTACCGCCGTGGTTACCTGGGCAAGGTCTATCCGCAGAAGGCCCTCGACCACCTGCTGACCGCTGCGCGCAACGGCCAGAACAGCGCCGACTTCGCCATCGCCCAGCTGTTTTCCCAAGGCAAGGGCACCAAGCCCGACCCGCTGAACGCTTATGTGTTCAGCCAATTGGCCAAGGCGCAAAACACCCCGCAAGCCGATGAACTGGCGACCACCCTCGCCGCGCAGTTGCCGCCCGAGCGTCTGGCCGAAGCCCAGCGCCTGCTGCAACAAGAACAGGCCAGCCGTGGCGCCCTGAATCAGAACACGCTGCAACTGCACGCCCTGCAAGAAGAAGACGGCGAGGAAAAACTATGAAGCTCAATCCATTCGTGAAGGCCGGTATTGGCCTCACCTTCGCCCTGATCTGGTCTTGCCCGACACTGGCCGCGATGACTGAAAGCAAAAACTTCGGCCTCGAAGTGAAAATCACCGGCCAGTCCGAAGACGACCGCGACCTCGGCACCGCCAGTGGCGGCGACGTCAACGGTGTCGGCCTCGACCTGCGTCCGTGGGTCTACGGCGAAAGCGGCGCGTGGAGCGCCTACGCCATGGGCCAGGCCGTGACCTCGACCGACATCATCGAGACCGACACCCTGCAGCAGTCCGACAGCGACGGCACCCAGACCACCGACAACGGTGACCGCAAGACCAAGAAAAACTACCTGGCGATGCGTGAGTTCTGGGTCGGCTACAGCGGCCTCACCCCGTACCCGGGCGAGATGCTCAAGTTCGGTCGCCAACGCCTGCGCAATGACGACGGCCAATGGCGCGACACCAACATCGAAGCGCTGAACTGGACCTTCGACACCACCCTGCTGCGCGCCAACGTCGGTGTTGCTGAACGCTTCAGCGAATACCGCACCGACTTGAAAGAGCTGGCACCGAAAGACAAGGATCGCCTGCACGCGTACGCCGATGCCGCTTACCAGTGGACACCGGGTAACTGGGTCGGCATTCGCGGTCACCATACCCACGACGACGGCAAACTGGATTATCCAGAGCCGGGCGTTGCCGCTGATTCGCTGGACAAGAAAGAGAACGGCGACATCAGCTGGCTCGGCCTCACCGCTGACAGCGACGCCTACAACTGGCGCAACACCAACACCGTCAACTACTGGGGCAGCATCACCGGCATGAGCGGCGACCGCGACACGGTCAACGCGCTGAACGCCGATGGTTCGCGCCCGGCGCAAGCCAAGCGCAGCGATGATGTGAATGGCTGGGCCACCGACATTGGTGTGCGTCTGCGCCTCGATCCGCAATGGCAGGTCGGCGCCGCGTATGCCCGCGCCAGCGCCGATTACGAACAGACCGGTCTGGAGAGCAACCGCTCGAACTACACCGGCACCCGTTCGCGGGTTCACCGTTTCGGCGAAGCCTTCCGCGGCGAAATGAACAACATGCAAACCGCCACCCTGTTCGGTTCGTGGATGCTCAACGACGAGTACGACGCCAGCCTGATCTACCACAAGTTCTGGCGTGTCGACGGCAGCAAACCAGTGGGCAGCAACGGCATCAACGCCGTTGAGAACAACACCGACGACGTCACGGGCGCGATCCTTTCCAGCACTTCTTTGCCATTGCAGGACGGCAACAAGGATCTGGGTCAGGAGATGGATCTGGTCGTCACCAAGTACTTCAAGCAAGGCCTGTTGCCGGCGGCGTTGAGCCAGTCGATCGACGAGCCTTCGGCGCTGGTGCGGTTCCGTGGCGGCGTGTTCAAGCCGGGCGACGCCTATGGCAGCCAGGTTGATTCGTACATGCACCGCGCGTTCATCGACGTGATCTGGCGCTTCTGATGCAAACCGCCAAGGGAGTGCCCGACATGCACCATGCAAGGAAAGGCTCGCTCAGCCTGTTGGCCGGCGCAATGCTGCTGGCCTCGGCTGGCGCCTTCGCCACGGTCGAACCGGCCAAGCCTGTGACCACCGCCAAAGAGTTGCAGCAAGCCAAGACCTACACCGTCAGCAGCGCACCCACCGAGGCGCTGAACCTGGCCGCGCCAAAACTGCCGGACATCTCCGGCTACACCGCCGAAGCCGCCGCCGCGAAAATCGTGCGCAGCAAAGCGGGCAAGATCAGCGTGCGCCGGATGATGCAGGAAGACGCCCTGAAGGACTTCATCGGCGGCGACAACAAAATGGCCGAATGGGTGGTGCGTCAGCACGGTATCCCGCAGGCGATCTTCGTCGACGATGGTTACATCAACCTGAAAGAGCTGGCGCAGAAACTGCCCAAGCAGTACTTCAGCGAAACGTCGCCGGGCGTGTATCTGTCGAAGTTGCCGATCGTGGTCGGCCGTAAAGGCATCCTCGAAATCGACGGCCAGACTCAGGAACTGCGCCTGTCGCAAGAAGCCGGCTCGTTCCTGGTCAACGACGGTCAGCTGTTTGTGCGTGACACCAAAGTCACTGGCTGGCGCGAAAAGGAAAACGGCCCGGCGACGTTCCGTTCGCCGAAGGAATTCCGCCCGTTCCTGCTCGCCTGGGGTGGCACCGAGACTTACATCGTCAACAGCAAGATGGCCAGCTTCGGCTACGCCAACAGTAAGTCGTACGGGGTGAGTATTTCCCAGTACACGCCGAACATGGCCAAGGTGCTCAAGCGCTCAGAGCCGACTGGCTGGATCGTCGGTTCCGAGTTCTCGGACATGTGGTACGGCTTCTACTGCTACGAGACCCGCGACTTCGTGGTCAAGGGCAACACCTACAAAGACAACATCGTCTACGGAATCGACCCACACGACCGTTCGCACGGCCTGATCATTGCCGAGAACACCGTTTACGGTACGAAGAAGAAGCACGGGATCATCATTTCCCGTGAAGTGAACGACAGCTTCATCTTCAACAACAAAAGCTACGACAACAAACTCTCGGGCCTGGTGATCGACCGGAACAGCGTCAACAACATCATTGCCTACAACGAGATCTACAAGAACCACACCGACGGCATCACCCTCTACGAGTCTGCCGACAATCTGCTGTGGGGCAACAAGGTCATCAGCAACAAGCGCCACGGCATCCGCATTCGTAACAGCGTGAACATTCGCCTCTACGAAAACATCGCCATGGCCAACGGTCTGACCGGCGTCTACGGCCACATCAAAGACCTGACCGACACCGACCGCGACATCAAGCTCGATCCGTTCGATGCGCAGGTATCGCTGATCGTGGTCGGCGGTGAACTGGCGGCCAATGGCAGCGGTCCGTTGTCGATCGACTCGCCCTTGAGTGTTGAGCTGTATCGCGTATCGATGCTGGCGCCGACCAAATCCAGCGGCATCAGCTTCAACGGCATCCTCGGTGAGCGCCAGGATGAAATTCTCGACTTGCTGGTGCGCCAGCAGAAAGCCGTGCTGATCGACCCTGTCGAACGCCAGACCGAAATGCAGGACTGAGGATAATTTTATGCACCCACACTTGATCAAATTACTCAGCCTGTCGGCCCTGACCGTGGGCATTCTGGCGGCCAGCCAAGGCGCACGCGCCGACGAGGCTGCCGGCGCTACCCCGCCGAAGTTCACCGCCGATCCGTGCTGCAACCTGTGCCCTGAAGCACACGACGCGAAGAACTACACCACGCGTTATCAGCAGAACTTCACCACGTTGGTGCAGGCTCAGGGCGACTGGCTGTTCCGTACCCAGGAAGACCTGCGCACCGAATTCAACACCACCCCGGCCGGCTACAAACGCATGCAGCAGTTGCACGATGCGTTCAAGAGCAAAGGCGTGGAACTGGTGATCGTTTATCAGCCAACCCGTGGCCTGGTGAACCGCAACAAGCTCAACCCGCAGGAAAAAGCCGCGTTCGATTACGAGAAAGCGCTGGGCAACTACAAGACCATGCTCGGCCGTTTCGCCAAGATGGGTTACGTGGTGCCTGACCTGTCGCCGCTGACCAACGAATCGCTGCCAGACACCCTGCCCGCCCACGACTTCTACTTCCGTGGCGACCAGCACTGGACGCCATACGGCGCACAGCGCACGGCAAAAATCGTCGCCGAGAAGGTCAAGCAGATCCCGGCCTTCGCCGACATTCCCAAGCGTGAGTTCGAGACCAAGAAGTCCGGCCGCATGGGCAAGACCGGCACCCTGCACAACATGGCCGGGCAACTGTGCGGCACCAGTTACGCGATCCAGTACATGGACCAGTTCACCACCGAGCCTAAGGGCGAGGCTGGCGACGGCGACCTGTTCGGTGATTCCGGCAACCCGCAAATCACCCTCGTGGGTACATCGCACAGCGGCAAGAACTACAACTTCGCTGGTTTCCTCGAAGAGGCCATCGGCGCCGACATCCTCAACGTCGCCTTCCCCGGCGGCGGTCTGGAAGGTTCGATGTTGCAGTACCTGGGCAGCGACGAATTCCAGAAGACTCCACCGAAGATTCTCATCTGGGAATTCTCGCCGCTGTATCGCCTCGATCAGGAAACCATCTACCGCCAGATGATGGCGCTGCTGGATAACGGCTGCGAAGGCAAAGATGCACAGATGACCGGGAGCGCCACGCTGAAGCCGGGCAGCAAACAAGAACTGCTGGTCAACAGCAAGAACCTGAACCTGCAGAACAGCAGCCATCAGGTCGACATCCGCTTCGCCGACACCTCGGTGAAAACCCTGCAAGCCACCCTCTGGTACATGAACGGTCGCCACGAGGACATCAAGATCGAGAAACCGGAAACCTCCGACACCGACGGTCGTTTCGCCTTTGAGCTGCGCACGGACGAAGACTGGGCCTCGCAAAACCTGCTGGCGGTCGAAGTCCAAGGGCCAGAAGCCGGCGCCGCGCCACAGAAAGTCGAAGCGAAAATCTGCAAACGCAACGTATTCCCGGGCGCTGGGCAACAAACCGCTCAGGTCGGGCAATGAGGTCTGCTATGCGAAACTCGAAACTGAAAACTCTTTTAGCGCCGACGCTGCTCGGGCTGGCGATCTTCGCCGGCACCGCGCAGGCCGCCGCGCCACTGCGTCCACCTCAGGGCTATTTCGCCCCTGTGGATAAATTCAAGACTGGCGACAAAAGCGAAGGCTGCGATGCAATGCCGACGCCGTACACCGGCGCGCTGCAATTTCGCAGCAAATACGAAGGCTCGGACAAGGCCCGTTCGACCCTGAACGTGCAGTCGGAAAAAGCCTTCCGCGACACCACCAAAGACATCACCACGCTGGAACGCGGCACCGCCAAACGCGTGATGCAGTTCATGCGCGACGGTCGCCCGGAGCAGCTCGAATGCACGCTCAACTGGCTGACCGCTTGGGCCAAGGCTGATGCCT
Organism: Pseudomonas sp. Irchel 3E19; assembly: GCF_900187585.1. Lineage (NCBI taxonomy): Bacteria > Pseudomonadati > Pseudomonadota > Gammaproteobacteria > Pseudomonadales > Pseudomonadaceae > Pseudomonas > Pseudomonas sp. Irchel 3E19. The sequence continues at coordinate 55,249 of NZ_FYDT01000013.1, read as the reverse complement.
TGATGTCGAAAGACTTCAACCACACCGGCAAGTCGATGCGCAAATGGGCGCTGGGCAGCATGGCCTCGTCGTACATTCGCCTGAAATTCTCCGACTCGCATCCGCTGGCGCAGCATCAGCAGCAAGCGCAGTTGATCGAGGCATGGTTCAGCAAAATGGCCGACCAGGTCGTCAGCGATTGGGACAACCTGCCGCTGGAAAAAACCAACAACCATTCGTACTGGGCTGCCTGGTCGGTAATGGCGACGTCCATCGCCACCAACCGTCGCGACCTGTTTGACTGGGCGGTGAAGGAATACAAGGTCGGCGTGAATCAGGTCGACGCCGATGGTTTCCTGCCAAACGAACTCAAGCGCCAGCAACGCGCCCTCGCCTATCACAACTACGCACTGCCGCCGCTGGCAATGATCGCCAGTTTCGCTCAGGTCAACGGTGTCGATTTGCGTCAGGAAAACAACGGCGCGCTGAAGCGTCTGGGTGATCGCGTCTTGTCGGGGGTTAAAGACCCGGACGAATTCGAAGAGAAGAACGGCAAGAAGCAGGACATGACCGACTTGAAAGAGGACATGAAATTCGGCTGGCTCGAACCGTTCTGCACCCTCTACACCTGCCCGGCCGATGTGATCGAGAAGAAGCGCGGCATGCAGCCGTTCAAGACCTTCCGCCTGGGCGGGGATTTGACCAAGGTCTACGACCCGACCCATGAAAAGGGCAACAAGGGTTCGTAAGAATGAATGCAATCCCCTGTGGGAGCGGGCTTGCTCGCGAATGCGGTCTGACATTCAAAAATAATGTCGACTGACACAGCGCCTTCGCGAGCAAGCCCGCTCCCACAGTGAAGTGATGTCGCCCCCTGAATTTTCATGGGGGGTTTGGGGGGGCTTTGGCCCTTGACTGTTGGTTCAAACATGGAGAGATCGGGATGGTATTTTCATCCAACGTGTTCCTGTTTCTGTTCTTGCCGATCTTTCTCGGCTTGTACTATTTGAGCGGGCAACGCTATCGCAACCTGCTGCTGCTGATTGCCAGCTACGTGTTCTACGCCTGGTGGCGTGTGGACTTCCTCGCGCTGTTCGCCGCCGTCACGCTGTGGAACTACTGGATCGGCCTCAAAGTCGGTGCCGCTGGCGTGCGAACCAAACCGGCGCAGCGCTGGCTGCTGCTCGGTGTCGCAGTCGACCTGTGCATCCTCGGCTACTTCAAGTACGCCAACTTCGGCGTCGACAGCATCAACGCGATGATGACGTCGGTCGGTCTGTCGCCATTCATCCTCACCCACGTGCTGCTGCCGATCGGTATCTCGTTCTACATCTTCGAGTCGATCAGCTACATCATCGACGTGTATCGCGGCGACACCCCGGCCACGCGCAACCTGATCGACTTCGCTGCCTTCGTAGCGATCTTCCCGCACTTGATTGCCGGCCCGGTCCTGCGTTTCCGCGACCTCGCCGACCAGTTCAACAACCGCACGCACACCCTCGACAAGTTTTCCGAGGGCTGCACGCGGTTCATGCAGGGTTTCATCAAAAAGGTCTTTATCGCCGACACCCTCGCGGTGGTCGCCGACCATTGTTTCGCCCTGCAAAACCCGACCACGGGTGATGCCTGGCTTGGCGCGCTGGCGTACACCGCGCAGCTGTATTTCGACTTCTCCGGTTACAGCGACATGGCCATCGGTCTGGGCTTGATGATGGGTTTCCGCTTCATGGAAAACTTCAAACAGCCGTACATCAGCCAGTCGATCACCGAGTTCTGGCGCCGCTGGCACATCAGCCTGTCGACCTGGCTGCGTGACTATCTGTACATCACCCTCGGCGGTAACCGTAAAGGCACGCTGATGACCTATCGCAACCTGTTCCTGACCATGCTCCTCGGTGGTCTGTGGCACGGCGCGAACATCACCTACATCGTCTGGGGCGCCTGGCACGGCATGTGGCTGGCGATTGAAAAAGCGCTGGGCCTGAACACCTCGCCGCGCAGCCTCAACCCGATCCGCTGGGCGCTGACCTTCCTGCTCGTGGTCATGGGCTGGGTGATCTTCCGCGCCGAGAACCTGCACGTTGCCGGCCGCATGTACGGCGCAATGTTCAGCTTCGGCGACTGGTCGCTGTCGGAACTCAATCAGGCCAGCCTCACCGGTCTGCAAGTGGCAACTTTGGTTGTGGCGTACGTGACGCTGGCGTTCTTCGGCCTGCGTGATCTGTACACCAACCAGCCGCCGGCCAAGAGCAAACCTGAAGTCAACGTCGAGGCCAACGGCCCAGCGACGGCGACCCCGGGAATGATCAAGGCTGCGCCTGGCGAAAACCCGGCAAGCATCCACGAGCCAGGCTACACCGTGGGCGTCGAAGCCCAGGTGCAACCGGCTTACTGGAGCGCGGACTGGTCGCGCTACGTGATGCGCGGTCTGATCCTGCTGCTGTTCATCGCCTCGATTCTCAAACTCTCGGCGCAAAGCTTCTCGCCGTTCCTTTACTTCCAGTTCTGAGGGATCTGACATGACCCGCTCATTACGCATCTTCTACATCGCCCTGTTCCTGGTGACCCTGCTGGTCTTGGGTCTGTGGTCGGTACGCAGCTTCTTCGGCTTCAGCACCAACGCCGACGCGACGGTGCTCAACGGCCGCTGGACCAAAGCCGTGGAAACCCACTATGACGAAGAGTTTCCGATCAAGCGTCTGGGCACCAACCTCTGGGCCGCGCTGGATTTCAAACTGTTCAACGAAGGTCGTCCGGGCGTGGTGCTCGGCCGCGATCAGTGGTTGTACAGCGATGAGGAATTCAACCCGATCGTCAACGAAGAGCTGAACCTGCAAGGCAACTACGCGCTGGTCGAAGGCGTGCGCCAGACCCTCAAAGAGAAAGGCGTGAAACTGGTGATGGCGATCGTGCCGGCCAAGGTTCGCCTGTACCCGGAACACCTCGGTGAAGTGAAACCGTCGAGCATCCACGCCAACCTCTATGAGGATTTCCACCACCGTGTAGCGGCCGACAAGATCCTCGCCCCGGACCTGCTCAAGCCATTGCAACAGGCCAAGCAGAACGGTCAGCAAGTGTTCCTGCGCACCGATACGCACTGGACGCCTGAGGGCGCCGAGGTTGCGGCCAACACCCTGGCGAAAACCATTGCCGACAAGTTCCCGCTCAGCGGCGAGCCACAGCGCTTCGTCACCACGCCTGCCGAGAAGGTCACGCACAAGGGCGACCTGCGTCTGTTCCTGCCGCTGGACCCGCTGTTCGAAAACCTGATGCCGGCGCAAGAACCACTGCAAAAGCGCAACACCGTAGCCGCTGGCGATCAACCTGCCGGTGACGACGCGCTGTTCGCCAACAGCGAAGTGCCGGTCGCGCTGATCGGTACCAGCTACAGCGCCAACCCGAACTGGAACTTCGTCGGTGCGCTGAAACAAGCGCTGCACAGCGACGTGGTCAATTACGCCGAAGACGGTCACGGCCCGATCCTGCCGATGCTCAGCTACCTGAAAAGCGATGACTTCAAGAACAGCCCGCCACAGGTGCTGATCTGGGAGTTTCCTGAACGATATCTGCCTGTGAACAACGAAATCGGCGACGCCGACCCGCAGTGGGTCGCAGAGCTTAAACAAGCCGGCGCTCGCCAACAAAACGTAGCCATCAACACTAAATCCGAGACGCCCGACCGGGCGCAAAACTGAAAGAGAGGTACACCATGACTTTCACTACTACTCCTCGCCGTCTCGCTAAACGCTTCGCATTGGTTGCTGGCCTCAGCGTGCTTTCCGTACCCGCCTTCGCCGGTGGCGACGCTGCCCTCTACGGCCCGACCGCACCGAAAGGCTCGACCTTTGTGCGTATCTACAACGCCAGCAACGCTGAAGTCAGCGCCACTGTCGGCAGCACCAACTTGAGCGACGTTGCGCCACTGGCCAGCAGCGACTTCAGTTTCATGCCGGGCGGCGACTACAGCGCCAAGGTCGGCAGCCAGACCCTGCCGGTAAAACTCGCCGGTGACCACTACTACACCCTGGTCAACAACGCTTCCGGCGCGCCGCAACTGATCGAAGAACCGCCGTTCAAGAACAAGCAGAAATCCCTGGTGCGCGTGCAGAACCTCAGCGACAAACCGCTGACTCTGAAGACTGCCGACGGCAAGACCGACGTGGTACCGAATGTGGCGGCCAAGGGCCGTGGCGAACGCGAAATCAACCCGGTGAAAGTCAGCCTGGCGCTGTACGAAGGCGACAAGAAAGTCGGCGACGTGAAGCCGGTCGCTCTGGAGCGCGGTGAAGCGGCGGTGCTGTACGTCACCGGTTCCGGCAGCAGCCTGTCGCCAGTCTGGGTGAAACGCCCGGTGTCGACGCGCTAATCAATTTTCCTGACTGACCCCCTCCCCACTGTGGGAGGGGGCTTGCTCCCGAAAGCGGGCTGACATTCAACCGATATGTCGACTGATACACCGCCTTCGGGAGCAAGCCCCCTCCCACCCTTTGACCGGGTTGTCAGTTCGGGTACGAAACAAAAACAAGAGTGAAACGACACAACGTTCGTGCCTCTAACCCAATCGATTTTATGGAGTAAACAATATGATTCCGGTGATCTTGTCAGGTGGTAGCGGCTCACGTCTTTGGCCGCTTTCGCGTAAGCAGTTTCCTAAGCAATTCCTCGCCCTGACCGGCGAACACACCTTGTTCCAGCAAACCCTGGAACGCCTGGTGTTCGAAGGCATGGACACGCCGATCGTGGTCTGCAACAAGGATCACCGTTTTATCGTCAACGAGCAGTTGGCCAACCGCAAGCTGGAATGCCAGCGCATCCTGATGGAACCGTTCGGCCGCAACACTGCGCCGGCCGTGGCCCTGACCGCGATGATGCTGGTCAATGAAGGTCGTGACGAACTGATGCTGGTGCTGCCGGCCGACCACGTGCTCGAAGACCAGAAAGCCCTGCAACGCGCCCTCGCCCTTGCAACCGTTGCCGCCGAAAACGGCGAAATGGTGCTGTTCGGCGTGCCGGCGACCAAACCGGAAACCGGTTACGGCTACATCAAATCCACCGCCGATTCGCTGCTGCCCGAAGGCGTCAGCCGCGTCTCGCACTTTGTCGAAAAACCGGACGTGAAACGCGCCACCGAATACGTCGAGTCGGGCGGTTACTACTGGAACAGCGGCATGTTCCTGTTCCGCGCCAGCCGCTTCCTCGAAGAGCTGAAAAAGCACGACCCGGACATCTACGACACCTGCCTGCTGACCCTCGAGCGCAGCCAGCAAGACGCCGATACCGTCACGCTGGACGAAGCCACCTTCGCCTGCTGCCCGGACAACTCCATCGACTATTCCGTAATGGAAAAAACCCAACGCGCCTGCGTCGTGCCGCTGACTGCCGGCTGGAGCGATGTCGGTTGCTGGTCGTCGCTGTGGGAAGTCAATGAGAAAGACGCCAACGGCAACGTCACCAAAGGCGATGTGGTCATCCAGGACAGCAAGAACTGCATGATCCACGGCAACGGCAAACTGGTGTCGGTGATCGGTCTGGAAAACATTGTGGTGGTCGAAACCAAGGACGCCATGATGATCGCCCACAAGGACAAGGTCCAAGGCGTCAAGCAGATGGTCAACACCCTCAACGAACAGGGTCGCAGCGAAACCCAGAACCACTGCGAGGTCTACCGTCCGTGGGGCTCCTACGATTCGGTGGACATGGGCGGGCGTTTCCAGGTCAAGCACATCTCGGTCAAGCCGGGCGCGTGCCTGTCGCTGCAGATGCACCACCACCGCGCCGAACACTGGATCGTGGTCAGCGGCACTGCTGAAGTGACCTGTGACGACAACGTGTTCCTGCTCTGCGAAAACCAGTCGACCTACATCCCGATTGCCTCGGTGCATCGCCTGCGCAACCCGGGCAAGATCCCGCTGGAAATCATCGAAGTGCAATCGGGTTCGTATCTGGGTGAGGACGATATCGAGCGTTTCGAAGATATCTACGGCCGCTCCACCCCGATCGAGCGCGGCGTGTCGGTGAAAACCATCGCGCAGTAACGATCGACAACGCTCAGTAAACCAAGAAGCCCTCGCCCAGCCCACTGCGTCCCCTATCCGCAGCGGGTTGGACGGGGGCTTTTTTTGTCCGGATTCTGTGTCGCCGGCAATGGCCTCTTCGCGAGCGCGCTCGCTCCCACACTTGAAATGCATTCCCCTGTGGGAGCGAGCCTGCTCGCGAAGAGGCCCGGTCAGACACCGCAAGTCCCGATGCCCATCGCCAACCTCACCTACGCTTAGGTAGGATGCCTCTCTATCCCTTCGAGGTTGTCCGACATGTTCATCGGCATTTTGCTGGTCATCACCTGGCTGATTCTGTTGCTGCGCTATCCGGCCAAGGCCCTGCCGGTTTCGGTGGCGGCGGCGATTGGCCTCGGTCTGGTCGCCATGTGGGTGGTGTGGCTGGACAACCGCGAGATCAAACAGCTGGCACGGCTTGAACTGCGCATCAGCTATGCGCCCGAACAATGCCCGGCGGATCGGCCGTTGCAACTGAAGATGAACAACGGCAACAGTGTGCCACTGACCGAACTGCGCTGGCGTATTGCAGCCTATGCGCCGGGCGACACGGTCAATCTGGCCGACAATCAATACACTGCCCCGCGTTATCGCGGCCCCGGTGAATTGCAGGCCGGCGGCAGTTGGGAAGATTGCTTGCCGATGCCGCCACTGCGTCCCGGCTATCGCCCACAAACCCTGGAGTTTCGCGCCGAGCGATTGCAGGGTAGTTTCTCCGACTGATTCCCTTCCCCACCCTTTTTGCACAAGGAATGCGCCATGCCCGTTGCGTTGATTACCGGTTGCTCCAGCGGCATCGGCCGCGCCCTCGCCGATGCGTTCAAAACCGCCGGTTTCGAAGTCTGGGCCACTGCGCGCAAGGCTGAAGACGTCGCCGCACTGGCCGCTGCCGGGTTCACCGCGATCCAGCTGGATGTCAACGACGGCGCAGCGCTGGAGCAACTCGGCGAACGCATCAACCAGCAACACGGCAGCCTCGACGTGCTGATCAACAACGCCGGTTACGGCGCCATGGGCCCGCTGCTCGACGGTGGCGTGTCAGCCATGCAGCGCCAGTTCGAAACCAACGTGTTCTCGATTGTCGGCGTCACCCGCGCGCTGTTCCCGGTGTTGCGCCGGGCCAAGGGATTGGTGGTGAACATTGGCAGTGTTTCCGGCGTATTGGTCACACCGTTCGCCGGTGCCTATTGCGCCTCGAAAGCGGCAGTGCATGCGTTGAGCGATGCCTTGCGCATGGAGCTGGCGCCGTTCGGCATTCGCGTGATGGAGGTCCAGCCAGGGGCGATTCAATCGAGCTTCGCCAAGAACGCCGGGCATGAGGCCGAGCAGTTGATCAACGAACAATCGCCGTGGTTTCCATTGCGAGAAGGGATCCGCGCGCGGGCCAAGGCGTCGCAGGACAAACCAACGCCGGCCCTTGAGTTTGCTGCTGTGCTGCTGAAGGCTGTGCAGCAGAGCAAGCCGCCACGGCTGATCAGGATTGGCAATGGCAGTCGGGCGCTGCCGTTGTTGGCTGCTTTGCTGCCCAAGGGCTTGCTGGAATCGACGTTGATGAAGCGCTTCGGGTTGCGCGGCCAGCTCTGACACCGCGTTACCGTTCTTCGCGAGCAGGCTCGCTCCCACAGGGATCTTCAGTGCAACGCGAATCCAGTGTGGGAGCGAGCCTGCTCGCGAATGGCAGTACCTCGGTCTGTCAGTTATCCACAGTGTCCTGCTTCACCACCACCGTACAAGTAATCCCCGCCGCCAACAAAACACCCTCCGGCACTTCATCAATGTGAATGCGCACCGGCACTCGCTGTGCCAAGCGCACCCAGTTGAACGTCGGGTTCACATCGGCGATCAGCTCGCGGCTTTCCGGGTTGTCGCGGTCGTAGATGCCGCGAGAAATGCTTTCCACATGGCCCTTGAGCACTTCGCCGCTCATCAACTGCATGTCGGCCTTATCACCGACTTTCACGCGGGGCAATTTGGTCTCTTCGAAGAAGCCGTAAACCCAGAACGAATTCATGTCGACCACGGCCATTTTTGCCTCGCCGATGCGCGCGTAATCACCGCGATGCACGTTGAGGTTGGTCACGTAACCGTCGACCGCCGCGCGTACTTCGGTGCGTTTGAGGTTGAGTTCGGCGGCTTCCAGTTGGGCCTGCGCATGTTGATAATCGGCCAGTGCGGCGTCGGCGATGTTGCTGGCGTCGTCGCGGTTTTCCTTGGAGATCACCAGGTTGTCCAGATCGGCGCGGCGGTGGGCGTTGACCTTGCGCATCTCCCACGTCGACTTGCGCGAGGCGACCAGCGACTGCGCCTGTTTCACCGCGATGCGGTAGTGCTCCGGGTCGATCTGCATGAGCAAATCGCCCTTCTTCACCAATTGGTTGTCGCGCACCGGCACATCGATGACTTCACCGGTCACGTCGGCGGCGACGTTGATGATGTCTGCGCGAACGCGGCCATCGCGGGTCCACGGCGTGTTCATGTAATGCACCCACAAGGTCCGGCCGATCCAAAGCGCCAGGGCCAGCACCAGCAGGGTCGCGAGCAGGCTGAAAAACTTTTTCATCTGGATGTTCTCAACTCAACGGTAAACAGTCAGCGCCATCGCGCCAAACAGACAGGAAAACAGGCTCAGGCGCAGCAGCGCCGGGTGCCAGAAGAAGCGGTACAGATCGAACCCCGACAAGAACCGATCCACCGCCCAGGCCAGCGCCGCAGCGATGAAAAACATCAGGGTCATGGTCGGCATGTACACGCCGTGGAAGGCGATTTCACGAGGCATGGGCAAATCCTTCGGGCTTGGCGGGAGCAAAAGCGGCCAGCGGTGATTGCGGGTCAAGCAACGAGGTGCGGATGAAGTGCAGATAGCTCTTCACCCGGCGCAACGCTGAGGTATCGAAGTGCGGCGCGAACGGCTCATCGGTGGCCGCCACGCGACTGATCGCATGATCGACCGCCACCAGCGCCCGTTCGAGATTGCTTGAGTTCGGTTGCAAGAACAGCCGCACCAGCGCCCGGCCCATCACACGGATCGCCTGCCGCCACGGTTGCGATTCGGCATAGGCCGGGTGCACCGGCAGAATCGCCTGTTCCTTGCGCAACTCGATGATCGCGTGGCCGACTTCCAGCACCACGAACATCCAGCGCAGCAGATTCTTCTGCACCTTCGGCTCACCGGCCGCCAAACCATAAGCCTGATGCAGCAAATCGCGGGTGCGGCTCTCGAAACTCGACGCCAGGCCTTTGAGCTTGCCACTGATCGCGTAGACCACTTGCCCACGCAGATCCTGCTCCAGCCGTCGCCACAACCAGCGGCTGTTCGGCGGCAAAATAATCGCCCCCGCCGCCGCACACACCAGCATGCCCATGACCATGGCGATGTAGTCGTTGATAAAGGTGTAGGGGTTGTAGATCGTCAGGTTGTCCGGCACCGAACCGGTGCTGAAAAAGATCAGCAGACCGAGGCCGACACCGGCGTATTGCGGCCGCGACGTAAGGAATGAGCCGAGCACGATCACTGGCGCGAGCATCACGCACAACAGTGGAAAACCGTCGATCCACGGGAAGATGAAAAACATCTCGACGAAGCCGATCAGCGCACCAAGGAAAGTGCCGCAAGCCATCTGAAATGCCATGCGTTTCGGGTTCGGCGTGGCAGCGGAGAGGCCCACGGTCGCGGCAGCAATCAGGGTCATGGTCGCGCCGCTCGGCCACGCGGTGGCGACCCAATAACTGCCCAGCACGATCAGAATGAACGAGGCGCGAATCCCCGAGGCCGCTGCCGCCCACCAGTTGGTTTGCGGGGTGAACGGCTCGTCCCAGCGCTCACGTTCGTGGCGGTGATCGGCCAGGGACGCGTGGGTTTGCGCGTAACCGTGCAGATCATCGACGAAGCGATAGAGCAATTCATACGCGGTGTGGAAATCCAGTTGCTCGGCGTCGCTCGGCTCGCTCTCCTGAAAGATGGCGCGCAGGCTGCGCACTCGTGCCGGCAAACCTTCCTTGTAGCTCGCCAGCGCCGTCGCCAGTCGCGCGGCATCGGGGCTGGTCAGCGCCCGACCACTGAAGCCGTCGAGCACTTCGGCCAAGTCATGCAAGCCTGGCCTGATGGCCGCGACAACGTGCTCTTCGCCATTGCCACGCAAGCGCTCAAGCAACTGATGCAGAGCGTTGAAGCGCGTGGTGATACCCATGAACTCGCTGTTCAAACGGCTCAGGCGACCGTTGCGCCGACGCATGTGCGGGTCTTCAAACACGGTGACGCTGCGCAGCCCTTCCAGGCCCACGGCTTCGGCGATGAAACGCACGTTGCTGGCCTCGAAAGATTCGGTTTTGCTGCGCCCGCGCAAGCCATCGGTGACGAACAGCGCGAATACGCCGAAGCGCTGATACAAGGCATTGCGCATCGCCGCGCTGGCGGTCTGTGGCAGGATCGCGGCGCTGACCACGGTGGCGCAGAGAATCCCCAGCGAGATCTCCAGCACCCGCCACACCGCCGCCATGAACGCGCCGTCCGGGTGCGCCAGCGCCGGCAAACCGACCATCGCTGCGGTGTACCCGGCCAAGACAAAACCGTAAGCGCGGAAGTTACGGCAACGCGCGGCACCAGCCGAGCAAATGCCGACCCAGATCGCCAGCGAGCCGAGGAACAGTTCGGTATTTTGCGCGAACAGCGCGATCAGCGTGACCATCATCGCCGACCCGGCCAGCGTGCCGAGAAAGCGATAGAAACTCTTGGCGAACACCTGACCACTTTGCGGCTGCATGACGATGAACACGGTGATCATCGCCGTGCGCGGTTGCGGCAATTCCAGGCGCATGGCCAGCCACAGGGTGAGGAACGCGGCGAGCAGCACCTTGAAGATGTAGACCCAGGTCACGCCGTCACTGCGCGCCCAGTCAAAGAAACCCCGGCGCCATTCCAGGGAGTAAAGCCAGCGTAGAGGTGCGGGCAAGGGAGTCATCAATTGTGCTCAGAAAAGTCGGGGCGGGCCGGGATCCTGTGGGAGCGGGCTTGCTCGCGAAGGCGTCTTCAGACTCAACATCGATGTCGACTGATACGCCGCGTTCGCGAGCAAGCCCGCTCCCACATCGGGTTTTGTGTTCAACGTAGGAATACCGGGGTTTTCGGGGCCGCTGTCTGTTCAGAGCTCGGCACGTCGTTACCGGCACCGAGGCCACCACCCAGCGCCGTCACCAACTCGGCATGCGCAGTCAACCGCGCCGCCTGCACCTGCTGTTGCACTTGCTGCTGTTTGAACAGCAGTGTTTGCGCGTTAAGCACGTTGAGGTAATCGGTGAGGCCGCGCTGATAAGCGATCATCGCGATGTCGTAAGTCTTCTGCGCGGTGGCCACGGACTCGGCAGCGAAGCCCTGCTGCTTGTCCATCGACTCGCGGCGGATCAACTGGTCGGAAATGTTCTTCAGCGCATTGACCAGCGTCTGGTTGTAATGCGCCACGGCGATGTCAAAACCGGCCGACGCTTCGCCCAACTCGGCACGCAATCGCCCGCCGTCGAAGATCGGCAACGAGATTGCCGGGCCCACGTTGTAGGTGAGTTTCTTGCCGGTCAAAAACTCCAGCGCACCGCCGCCGGTGGCCATGTAGCCGAGGCTGCCGACCAGATCGACGTTGGGATAAAAACCGGCATGCGCGACATCGATCCCACGCGCCTGCGCCGCCACTTGCCAGCGACTGGCGACCACGTCCGGGCGTTGGCCGAGCAGTTCGGCGGGCAACGCTGAAGGCAGTTTCAACGCGGCGCCGAGGGAGAGCGTCGGGCGCTGCAACTGCGCGCCCTCACCCGGGCCTTTGCCCGCCAGTGCGGCGAGTTGATTGCGGCTCAGGGCGATCTCTTCGTCCAGCGCATCCAGTTGCCGATGGGTTTCCGGCAACGGCGTTTGCGCCTGACTGACCTCAAAGTGCGTGCCGATCCCGCCGTCCAGACGCTTCTGCGCCAGCTCGAGAATCTGCTGTTGCTGTTTGAGCGTCGCGGCAACGATGTCGCGCTGGGCGTAATGCAGCGACAGCTCGATGTAGGCCCGCACGATATTGTTCTGCAACTCCAACTGCGCCAGCCGTGCTTCGGCAGCACTCATGTGCGCCAGATCCACCGCGCGTTCACTGGCATTGCTTTCGCGGCCCCAGAGGTCAAGGGCGTAGCTGAAACCCAGCGCGGCGTTGTTGTCCCACGTGGTGGTGTTGGCCAGTTCGCCCGGGCCGTAGAACTGATCGGTCGGCCAGTTGTGGCGTTTGAGGGTCGACTCGCCATTGATCTGCAACGACTCGGCCGCTTCAGCGACACCGGCCATGGCCTTGGCCTGACGCACCCGCGCGGCGGCCATGGCCATGCTTGGGCTGCCTTGTACGGCGAGGTCAATCCAGCGGTTCAATTGCAGGTCGCCGTAGGCTTGCCACCATTGCGCGGTGGGCCAATTGGCGTCACGGGCGGCGTGGGCGATGGCGTCGTCGGTGGCCAGCGCATTGGCCTGCAATGCCTTGCCCTGGGGGGCAATTCCATCAGTTGAGATGCAGCCGCTGAGACCCAGGGTGAAAGCCAGAACACTGAGCGGCAAAAGCGCTCTGTTGATGCGACGCGGCACAGCTGCGAATTCCTGAGAAGAGGATAAGGCGGGACATGTTTTATGTAGGAGCCTGCGGCAGCTCCTACAGGGAACGGCGCAATTCTAGGGGGCGACCTGAGCGGCGATAAGCTGGGAATCCTGTGAATCTTTGTTACCGTTAACGAGATAATCCTTAAGTCTGGGGTCTCAGGCCCCGAAACTTCGTGTCACAATTTGCCATCTCCCTTGAGAGCACCCCATGGACACTTTGCAAAACATGCGCGCCTTCAGTTGCGTGGCCGAAGCCGGCAGCTTCACCGCCGCCGCCGTGCAGCTCGACACCACCACCGCCAACGTCTCGCGCGCGGTCTCCAACCTGGAAGCCCACCTGCAAACCCGACTGCTTAACCGCACGACTCGACGCATCGCCCTGACCGAAGCCGGCAAGCGCTATTTGCTGCGCTGCGAGCAGATCCTCGCCTACGTCGAAGAAGCCGAAGCCGAGGCCAGCGAAGCCCACGCCCGCCCCGCCGGCCAGCTGAAAGTCCACACCATGACCGGCATCGGCCAGCACTTCGTGATCGACGCCATCGCCCGCTACCGCAAGACCCACCCGGACGTGACCTTCGACCTGACCATGGCCAACCGCGTGCCGGACCTGCTCGACGAAGGCTACGACGTGTCTATCGTGCTGGCTCGCGAACTGCCAGACTCGGGCTTCGTCTCGCAACGGCTGGGCATCACCTACAGCATCGTCTGCGCCTCGCCGGCCTACGTGAAAGCCAACGGCTGCGCGCAAAAGCCCAGCGACCTGCTCAACCACGCCTGCCTGCGCCTGGTGAGCCCGGTGATCCCGCTGGAAAAATGGGCGTTCGATGGCCCGGAAGGCCAGGAAATGGTCACCATCAACAGCTCACCGTTTCTGGTGAACTCCGCCGACGCGATGAAAACCGCAATCACCAGCGGCATGGGCGTCGGCGTCCTGCCGGTGTACGCGGCCATCGAAGGTTTGCGCAACGGCACACTGGTGCGGGTGATGCCCAACTACCGCTCGCAGGAACTGAACCTCTACGCGATCTACCCGTCGCGGCAATACCTGGATGCAAAGATCAAAACCTGGGTCGAGTACCTGCGCGGCTCACTGCCGGAAATCCTCGCCGCACATCAAGCAGAACTGACCGCCTACGAACTCAGCGGCAGCCTCGCCGGCGCCCGCGTCGCCAACTGACCTTAAACAACCCACAGGACCTGTAGGAGCTGCCGAAGGCTGCGATCTTTTGATGTTGATGTTTAAAAATCAAAAGATCGCAGCCTACGGCAGCTCCTACATTTCGGGGTTTTCGCGGAAGTTTCCGACAGCTTTTGAAGGTTGTCCGTCGGAAGTGCCGTGGATAGGCTTTGGGTGTCGCTGACGAATCAGCGACCGGGTCTGGAAAACCCGATTTCAACCACCAAAGCTCATGGCATACTGCGGCGCTTTTTCTGCTCGCAATGTTATGGCAGCTGTGCGCGGGAGGCCCTTGGGCCTGCCGGATTTGGTGAGTTGGGCCGGTTTTTCCAGTCCGCGTACAGCTGCCACCCTATCGCCTGGAAAACGAAAAGTGGCAGCTTCAACTCAACTTGCCATGAGTATGTTCCCCATGAAAAAGCCAACACCCAATCCGCCCGAAGCGGATAACACCACGCCTTACGAAGCCGCCGGCTCGAAGAAATTCCACGAAGCCGCCGAGCGCGCCCTCGACCACTACCTCAAACCCAACGCCACCACCCTGAGGTTCCACAAACCCAGCACCATGTTCCAGGTCGCCCCGGGGCAAGACAACGAAAGCCTCCTCGTCCACGCCTGCGAATCACTGGCACAAGCCAACATCATGAGCAGCGACATCGCCGCCTACGTCGACCTTCCGCAGCGGCGCACGATTCTGGCGATCCAGCAGATCATCATGCTCGCGGAACTGGCCGTGAACCGCGTCCTGGATAACCACGAAATCCCCCAATCTGCGCCACACAACTAACCCCCTGTGGCAGCGAGCGTGCTCGCGAAGGCGTCAGCCCATTCAACATTTTTGGTGCCCGATATAATACCGCTTTCGCGAGCAGGCTCGCTCCCACAATTGGATCGTATGCAGTCTGCAAGATATTGGTCGGCTGACGGGCCGCCATCGCGACGGACCAACCTCCACAGCAAAACAACAGCAAGATCAAAAGATCGCAGCCTTCGGCAGCTCCTACAGAAGTAACAAGTCCAACCCGCACGCGGCGAATGCCGCCCCGCTCAACATGATGAGCGTTAGCTCGGCTGCAGCTCTTAAGCTTGATCCACAGATCCCTTCATCGCACGCGCACGCACTGCCAACTTATTTTCAACACACTGCGAAACCTGCAGGAGCTGCCGAAGGCTGCGATCTGTTGACCTTGATGTTTAAAAATCAAAAGATCGCAGCCTACGGCAGCTCCTACATTTCGGGGTTTTCGCGGAAGTTTCCGACAGCTTTTGAAGGTTGTCCGTCGGAAGTGCGGTGGATAGGCTTTGGGTGTCGCTGACGAATCAGCGACCGGACTTGGTCGTCCGGGTTTAGAATGGCGCACTTTTCAAGCTTGCTTAATGGCGAGCTGTGCGTGGGAGGGCTTCGGCCCTGCCGGGTTTCCATTCCCTGGTCGACCAACCCGCGTACAGTTCGCCACCCTTCTGCTTGGTCGCAGCGTCTGGCGAACTCCACATCCCGAATGGAGTTTCATCATGAAAAAGCCAACACCCAATCCGCCCGAAGCGGATAACACCACGCCTTACGAAGCCGCCGGCTCGAAGAAATTCCACGAAGCCGCCGAGCGCGCCCTCGACCACTACCTCAAACCCAACGCCACCACCCTGAGGTTCCACAAACCCAGCACCATGTTCCAGGTCGCCCCGGGGCAAGACAACGAAAGCCTCCTCGTCCACGCCTGCGAATCACTGGCACAAGCCAACATCATGAGCAGCGACATCGCCGCCTACGTCGACCTTCCGCAGCGGCGCACGATTCTGGCGATCCAGCAGATCATCATGCTCGCGGAACTGGCCGTGAACCGCGTCCTGGATAACCACGAAATCCCCCAATCTGCGCCACACAACTAACCCCCTGTGGCAGCGAGCGTGCTCGCGAAGGCGTCAGCCCATTCAACATTTTTGGTGCCCGATATAC
>NZ_FYDT01000013.1:0-39379 GCF_900187585.1 Pseudomonas sp. Irchel 3E19 | reverse complement strand
GAACTGGCCGTGAACCGCGTCCTGGATAACCACGAAATCCCCCAATCTGCGCCACACAACTAACCCCCTGTGGCAGCGAGCGTGCTCGCGAAGGCGTCAGCCCATTCAACATTTTTGGTGCCCGATATACCGCTTTCGCGAGCAGGCTCGCTCCTACAATTGGATCGTATGCAGTCTGCAAGATATTGGTCGGCTGACGGGCCGTCATCGCGACGGACCAACCTCCACAGCAAAACAACAGCAAGATCAAAAGATCGCAGCCTTCGGCAGCGCCTACAGAAGTAACAAGTCCAACCCGCACGCGGCGAATGCCGCCCCACTCAACAGGATGAGCGCAAGCTCGGCTGCTGCTCTTGATCTTGATCCACGGGCGACGTCGGAAGGCTGAGCGGAGGGATTCATCCGGGGGGTAGGCGCGAAGCGCCGTTTGGCGAAGCCAAACACATCGAGAGGAGGTGCAGCGAAGCAAACCGGAGGCGATGCCCCCGGATCGATCCCGGAGCGAAGGCACCCCGAGCCCCAGCGAGCGGGCCGTACGTAGGAGCAAGCGTTTTTTGCTTACTTTTTTAGGCGCTTGTAAAAAAGTGAGTCGCCGTAAGGGCGAAACCGCCAGTGGCAACCCCAGAAACAACGGATATGCACACAAAATCCCCCAAACATGGTCGGCCCAAAGGCCGCCAAGACAAGCCAAAACCCACAAAGAAATGTTAGCGTGCTTGGCAATCTCAGAAAGCCAAAGCCGAGCCCAAGCCCAATGAAAAAAACAGTCCTGGCCTTCAGCCGCATCACCCCCCCCATGATCGAACGCCTGCAACAAGACTTCGACGTCATCGTCCCCAACCCGAAAAACGGCGACATCAACACCCAATTCAACGAAGCCCTGCCCCACGCCCACGGCCTGATCGGCGTCGGCCGCAAACTCGGCAAAGCCCAACTCGAAACCGCCACCAAACTGGAAGTGGTCTCAAGTGTCTCGGTCGGCTACGACAACTACGACCTCGACTACTTCAATGAACGCGCGATCATGCTCACCAACACCCCCGACGTGCTCACCGAAAGCACCGCCGACCTCGCCTTCACCCTGATCATGAGCAGCGCCCGCCGCGTCGCCGAACTCGACGCCTGGACCAAGGCAGGCCAATGGCAAGCCAGCGTCGGCGCACCGCTGTTCGGCACTGACGTGCACGGCAAAACCCTCGGCATCGTCGGCATGGGCAACATCGGCGCCGCCGTCGCCCGCCGCGGCCGGTTCGGCTTCAACATGCCGATCATCTACAGCGGTAACAGCCGCAAGACCGACCTCGAACAAGAACTCGGCGCACAATTTCGCAGCCTCGACCAACTCCTCGCCGAAGCCGATTTCATCTGCCTGGTGGTGCCACTCAGCGACAAGACCCGCCACCTGATCAGCCATCGCGAACTGGCCCTGATGAAGCCGAGCGCGATCCTGGTGAACATCTCCCGCGGCCCGGTAGTCGATGAGCCAGCGCTGATCGAAGCCCTGAAAAACAACCGTATTCGCGGCGCAGGCCTGGACGTCTACGAGAAAGAACCGTTGGCCGAATCGCCACTGTTCCAGCTGAAAAATGCCGTGACGCTGCCGCACATCGGCTCAGCCACCCACGAAACCCGCGAAGCCATGGCCAACCGCGCGTTGGCCAATCTGCGCAGTGCATTGCTCGGCGAACGCCCGCAAGACCTGGTAAACCCGCAAGTCTGGCGCGGCTGAAAAAACGGGCAAGTGCGTAATGGCACTTGCCCGTTAGTTGGTTTAATACACAACTCGAAATTGAACAACAAACCCAATCAAACAACAACATTATAAGCTCTCCGAATTGTCGAATGATCGACAACGCAATGGAGAGCTAACACCTTGAATACCCTGACCACCGACAGACTTATCCGTTACAGCAAAGTCATATTAATGGCTTACATAAGTTTCTTTGGCCTGCTGGTGATGATCCACAACTTCACCGACTATGATTCCAACTACACTTACGTGGCGCACATCCTGAGTATGGACACCACCACGGCCAGTGAAACCATCAAGTATCGGGCCATCGAATCGCCGATGATTCATCACCGCATCTACTGGTTCATTATCACCCTGGAAGTCACGTATACCGTGTTGTGCCTGATAGGCACCTATCAGCTCTATCGCAACATCAACGCCTCCGCCGAAATATTCCACGAGGCAAAAAAGTTCTCGATCATGGGCATACTGGCGGCAATCTTTATTTATTACGTTTGCCTGCAAACCGTGGGGGTGGAATGGTTTGACATGGACACTTCGCAATCATGGAATGCCAAGGACTGGGCACGGCATATCGTTGATTTCATCTTCCCTGTCATGATTTACATCACCTTGAAAGTCGAGCGCTGAAGGTCAGCGCTCGTTTTATTTCACGCCAACTTTCCCGAGATCGGCGGTACCACCGCTTTCGGTTTGCGAAACACCAGCACGTTGCCCAGCATCACCAATACCAGACCGACCAGCGCCGGAGCTGTCCACTGGTAACCCTCGGCAAACGCCGAAACGTTCAGCGCCACCACCGGGAACAACACCGTGCAATAAGCCGCGCGCTCCGGCCCCATGCGCCCGACCAACGTCAGGTACGCGGTGAAACCGATCACCGAACCCGGAATGACCAGATACAGCAGCGCACCGACGTAGCGCGGCGACCAGTCCATGTCAAAGGGTATGCCTTTGACCAGACACCACACCGACAGCATCGCCGCCCCATAAGCCATGCCCCAGGCATTGGTGGTCAAGGGTTTGAGGCCAGCCTTCTGTTGCAGGCTCGAGAGCATATTGCCCGCCGAGAAGCACAACGTGCCGCACAGGGCCAGTCCCAGGCCAAGCAAGGTTTGCGGGCTGGCCTGATGGCCGGCGAGTTCCGGCCAGAACAACATGCCCAGGCCGAACAGACCCAGCGCCCCGCCCATCAACACATTGCGGGCAATTCGCTGGCCGAAGAACAGCCGCGCATTGAGCGCGTTCCACAAGGTCGCGGTGGAGAACACCACCGCCACCAGACCGCTGGGAATCCACTGACTGGCGGTGAGAAAGCACATGAAGTTGACGCAAAAAAGGCACAAGCCCTGAGCCACGCAGATCAAATGGCCGCGCCGGTTCATCGGTTGCAAGCGACGGCTGAGCAACAGTAAAACGAACAGCACCAGCGCCGCGAGGCCAAATCGATAAACGATCGACACTGGAATCGCCACCACGCCCAGTTGCCATTTCAGGGCAATCCAGGTGGTGCCCCAGATCAGCACGGTCAACAGATACAACGACAGATTCATGACGAACACTCCTTGATAGGCCTTGAGTGTCTGCTTCGGCAGGCGGCAAGCGCTTGCATAAACTTGCGCTTTTGTCGGGCGACTGGCGCGCAGCGCGGCGGCTACGGAGTAGGATGCAAGGCGTTGAAGAGATCCGATCATGGCCGCCATCGATACGCTGCAAGTCTTTCAAGCACTTAACCGCTCGCCGAACGCACGCCTTGTGCACAGCGCGGAGCTCGGTGACGGCTTGTCTGCAGCCTTGTGGACCAATCACCACGACGCCCGAGAATACGAAGCACCAAGCCATCACACCCTTTCCTGCTACATCGCCGGCGGCACCGGTACGTTTCGTCGAGGGCAACCGGGCCGCAAGGGCGGGCCGGACAAGCTGTGCATCCTGCCGGCCGACCACGAATCAGGCTGGGTGATCAATGGCGATATTCGCCTCGCGCACCTGTATTTCAATGCCGAACAATTCGCCCTCGGTTGCGTCACGCTGCTTGATCGTGAACCACGTGAGATGCAGTTGCGCGAGCAGACCTTTCTCGAAGACCCGCAGCAGGCACAGCGCTTTCGACAATTGCTCACCCTCAATTGGGACGAGCCGGCCGAACGTCTGCTGACCAGCAGCCTTGCCCACGAATTGATCAGCCACACCTTGCTCAGTCAGGTCGGCGCACGTCAGGGCTTGCGCCTCAAGGGCGGACTGGCGCCGCATCAGCGTCGGCAACTGGTGGAGTTCATCGATGCGCAGTTGGCCGAGCCGATCAGCCTCGGACAACTGGCCGGGTTGTGTGCGCTGTCGGAATACCACTTTGCGCGGATGTTTCGCGTGAGCTTCGGCCTGCCGCCGCATCAGTATGTGCTGGCACGACGCTTGAGCCGGGCGCGAGAGTTGTTGCGCGGGACGACGTTACCGTTGGGGGAGATTGCGCTGGCGTGCGGGTTTGCCAGTGCGAGCCATTTCACCAATCGCTTCAAGCAGGTGTTGGGCGGGACCCCGGGCGAGTATCGGCAGGCGTTTTTGCGTTAGGCCTGAAATCTTAAGTGCCTTTCAGGGCCTCTTCGCGAGCAGGCTCGCTCCCACATTTGGAATGCAATCCCCTGTGGGAGCGAGCCTGCTCGCGAAGAACGATGACGCGATTGTGGATCAGAACTCCAGGGTGCTGGACAGCGAAACCTGCCGCGAATCGCCCATCGACACAAAGAACCGGCTCGCCGCCGAGGTGTAATACGTGCGATCAAACAGGTTCTTCACATTGAGCTGGAACTTGACCTTCTGCCCTTCCACCTTGGTGTCGTAAGTGGCAAAGGCATCGGCCACGGTGTAGCTGGGCAGGTCAAAATCATTCACCGCGTTCCCCGCACGTTCGCCGACATACCGCGCCCCGGCACCGACGCGCAGTTGATCGCCGCCGATCACGCTGCCGAAGTCATACACCGCCGACAATGAGCCGCTGTTCTTCGCCACGTTCTGCAGGCGCTTGCCCTTGTAGGTCGGGTCTTCGGTGACTTCGGCATCGGTGTAGGCATAGCTGCCGATCAGGCTCCAGCGATCGCTGAGTTGACCGGTCAGATCCATTTCCAGACCGCGCGAGCGCACTTCACCCGCCGCGCTGTAAATTGTCGTCGGGCCTTCGGAGTTGGCCACCAGCACGTTGCGTTTCTTGATATCGAACAGCGCGATGTTGCCGGTGATGCGCCCCGGCATGTCCAGCCGCGCGCCCAGCTCCCACGACTTGGCTTCTTCCGGCGCAATACTGCCGTCGAGCACCGTGCTGCTGCCGCTCAGCGGGGCGATGGTCGAATTGGGTTTGAACGATTCGGTGTAGCTGCCGTAGAACGACAGCTCGTCGGTGTAGCGATACACCAGGCCGGCGCGTGGCACCCACTTCTGCCCGTTGCTGTCAGTGTTGGCCTTGAACGGCACGCCCTTGCCGGCGTACTGGTCGTACTCCTGGAAGCGCCCGCCGGCGACCAGAATCCACTGCTCGTTGAGGTGGATCGAGTCCTGCAGGAAGATCGAATCGCTACGCAGTTCATCGGTCTGTGCGCTGTCGGCAGCGCTGACCGTGGTGCCTTCAACCTCGCGACCATAGACCGGGTTGACGTAGCTGAAGGTGCTCAGGCTTTTCTGCCGGATCAGATCGGCACGGTAGATCTTGCGGTATTCATCATCAATGCCAAACACCAGGTCGTGCTGCATGCCCAGTACGTTGACCTTGCCTTCGAGGCTGGCGGTGGTGAAACGATCGGTGCTGATCGCGTTTTGCGTGCCATCCATGCTGCGGGTCAGCGTGCCTTTTTTGGTATCGATGGCGGTCACGCGCACCTGGCTGGCGTCGTAGGTTTCGCGGTTCCAGCTATAGCCGAAGTGAGCCTTCCAGTCATCGTTGAGCTCGTGATCGGCTTCGAAGTGATACAGATCCGAACGCCCTTGCATGTCGTTGAACGGCTCGTCGAGACGTTCCTTGCGCGAGATGTTCAGCGGATGGTTGGTGCGTGGGTCGATCACCGTGCCGCGATCGAACGGCGTGAGGAATTCACGATGCTCGTAGCCGAATGACAGCTGGGTGCGTTCGCCGAACCAGGCCAGCGAAGGGGCGATCAGTGTTTCGCGATGGGTGCCGTAGTTGCGCCAGTAATCTTCGTCTTCGTGATCGAGCACCAGGCGATAAGCGAACCCGGATTCACCCAGCGCACCCGTGCTGTCGAAGGTGCCGCCACTGCCGTTTTTGCCTTCGCCGTAGGTCGAGCCACGCAGCGTCAGCGCGTTGTATTGCTCAAGTTCGGGCTTCTTGCTGACGAGGTTGACCACGCCGCCCGGGTCCTGAATTCCGTACAGCAAAGACGCCGGGCCTTTGAGCACTTCGACGCGATCAACCGTGGCGTTCATGCCACGACCCTGCACGATCGGCATGCCGTCGCGCATGATCGAGCCGTTGCGGTTATCGCCAAAGCCGCGGGTCATCACCGAATCCTGGGTGCTACCCAAAGTGTTGCCCTGGGTGATGCCACTGACGTTGGCCAGCGCGTCATCAAGGTTGCGCGGCGCCTGATCGCGGATCACTTGTGCGGGAATGACATTGACGGTCTGCGGGATTTCCTGAAGCGAGGCCGATGAGCGCATCACCGAACTGGTTTGCGGGGGCTGGTAACTCATCGATTCGTCGCGCAGCGAAGTGATCGTCGTCGCGCCGAGATTCAGCGCACCGGCGGTGGGTTGCGGTTCCAGTGCGAACGTGTGGCTGTCGGTGCGGCGCAAGTTCAGGCCGGAACCTGTGAGCAGACGTTGCAGCGCTTGCTCGGCACTCATCTGACCGTTTACGGCTGGCGCGATAATGCCGTACGGCGCCTCATCGGTGTAAACCACGCTCTGCCCGGTGACGCGGCTGAAGTCGCTCAGGGCTTGCGGCAGCGGTTTGGCGGCCAGAGAGAAGCTGAATTGCTTTTGCGCCTGACTGCTGACGGCTTCAGCGGCGAGCGCAACGCTCATCGGCAACAAGGCCAATGCCGAAAAGCTCAATGCTTGAGCGCCCAACCACTGTTTGACCGAACCCGATTTTGCCCTGGACTTCATTGCTCAATGACCTGTGTAGAACCGCAACGGATGCGAATGACTCGCAGTTTCAGTCACTACACGGATGGGGCTCGGGTTTACCTCACCCCAAAATTGAAAATATTTTTGGAGGATGTGTTGTATGTGCCGACGCCTTCGGGAGCAAGCCCCCTCCCACAACGGCACCACATTTCAAATTGTGGGAAGGGGGCTTGCTCCCGAAGAGGTCAGTGACCTCAGCGCAAAATAATCAGATGCCCCAGCACCTGATGCTGCTCAAACCCCATCACCCCTTGCAGCGAATTCAGCACCGCCTGCGGGTCCTTACTCGGAAAACTGCCGCTGACCTTGCGCGCCGCCAACTCATCTCTGAGCAACACGATGCGCCCGGGGTAATACCGGCGCAGATCCGCCACCACATCGCCCAGCGTCGATTTGTAGTAAGTCAGCCAGCCCTGACGCCAGGCCAGTTGCGCCTCGCTGTCCACGGCGTGGAGCTTTTGCGCCACGCCATCGCCGTAAGCCACTTGCTGGCCGGCGGTGAGATTCTGTTGCTCGCCATCACGATCCGCCGTCACCCCGACACGCCCGGACAACACGGTGACCTGCGCCCCATGAGGTTGCAGACGCACTTCGAATTGCGTGCCGAGCACTCGCACCTGGCCCTTCTCAGCCTCGACTACAAACGGCTCGCCCGTGTGCGTGACGCTGAAAAAACCGGCGCCGCGACGCAGGCGCACATGGCGTTCGCCGTGGCTGAAATCCACGGCGATGGCGCTGTCGGCATCCAGCGTCACTTGCGATTGATCGGCTAGGGTGACGGTACGGATCTCGCCGGGCGCCGAGACATAATCGGCACCGAGATCATCAATCCAGCGCTGCGGTTGCCACCCCGTACCGAGGCTGACCATCAACAGCAGACACGCCGCCATCGCCAACGCGCCAGACCAACGCAACAGTGCTGGACGACGCGGGCGATCCATCGCATCGAGGTAACCCTGCAACGCTATCGCCTCTTCATTGGCCAACCTTTGCGCCGGGCCTTCGCTCAATTCCCAGAGCAATTGCGCCTGGGCGTAAGCCTCGGCGTGGGCAGGGTCGGCCCGCAGCCATTGGCTGAACGTCAGTTGATCGCCAGCGCTGGGCCGATCATGCAGCAGGCTCAGCCAGGCAAAAGCCGCCTGTTCCTGAGCGGACGTCGGAATGATTATGTCGGTGGGCTTCACGGTGCTTTCCCTGGCAGGCGTGGCGCGGGTTCGCGCAGGCTGGCCTTGCAGGCCTCGAGGGCGCGCATCATATGTTTTTCCACAGCGCTTTGGGACAGGCCCATGGCTTTGGCGATGTCCGCGTACTTGCGGCCGTGGATGCGATTGAGCAAAAAGATCTGCCGGGTGCGCTCGGGCAAGGCGCGCAAGGCCGCTTCGACATGGCGTAGATCATTGCCGGCTTCGAGCGCTGCCTGTGGTTCGCTGCCCTGGCTGTCCGGCGCCTCCGGTTGCCAGCCTTCGTTGACGCGCAGCCGTGCGCCTTCGCTGCGCAGATGGTCGATGGCGATGTTGCCGGCGCAACGCAACAGGTAGGTGCTGAGTTCTTCAACCTGCACCAACGGTCGGCGCCAGAAGCGCAAAAACAGATCCTGTACCAGATCCGCCGCCGTCGCCCGGCAACCGACGCGTCGATTTACCAGCGCTTCCATTTGCGAGCGCTGCGAGAGGAACACCTGCAGAAAATGTGCACGAGCCCCGCGCGGTTCATCGTCGCGCGATTCCGGTGGCAGGCCAATCAGCACGTCAGCACTGCGCCCATGCCGCGACCGGGCTGGCCAGCAGGCTCAACCCGGCCAACGTCAAGGCCAGACGCGGCCGGTAGGGCAGCAACAGCACCAGGGCCAATGCGCTGAGCATCAACACCGCAAACCAGTCGACCAGACCGAAACTCCAGCCTTTGACGGCCACCGCAGCCCATAGCGACAAGGCCAGCGACAGCCACCCGATGAGTTTCAATCCCTGACGGCGGCGCGCCGAGGACTTGTGCCCGAGCAGCTCATCATGGTGCCGAGGCATCGCCAGACACAGCGCGGTGAACCCGGCGTAGCAAAGCAGAAGCGCCAGCAGCATCAGCTCGCCCCTTGCTCAAGCGTGACCGGCCGCGCCGTTTCGCGTTGTACTTTTTTCACTCTGACATTACTTGCGCCACGCTGCATTTTCCACGCGGCCCACGCGAGGAACACCCCGGCAGCGAGGCACGTCAGGTCGAAACCGGCGAGCACCCAATCGCCCAGCGCAAGTGTTGCGCCGAGATTCCATGGTGTGGTCAGCGCATTGATCAGCGGTACCGCGACAAACAGCGCCGCCCCCAGCCCAAGCTGTTCAACCCAGGCCTTACGCCCCGGACGAAGCAGCGCATGCACCACACTCAGCCCCCACATGATGAAAAACGCATTCACTTCCCAATCCGCGCGACCGGCCAACCCCACCGGCAACAGACGATTGGCCAGGAAGAACACCGCCACCGCCGACACCAACCCGGCCATGCTGGCGATGTTCAGCACTTCCACCAAACGCAACTCGAACGGCATGACCCCACTCTTGGCGTGTTTGAGTTGACGCTTGCCCAGCCAGATCACCAGTCCGGTGCCGATCATGGCCGTGCCGGCCAGACCGCAAATGAAATACAACCAGCGCAACACCGGCCCGGCAAAGTGGCCCATGTGCAGACCATAGAAAGCCCCACCCACTGCCATTGCCACAGGCTGTTGCGGGGTGCTGCCGAGCATCTGTCCGGTGACGCCATTGAAGGTCACGGCGTTACCGAAGTCGTGCACGACGCGGTCGCCAGCGCGAGACAACACCACCGACGCATTTTCATCGCCAGGATTGCTTACCGACAGGCGCGTGGTCTGGCCGCCCGACCATTGCTCGCTGGCCTTGGCCAACAGCGGCGCCATGGGTGCCAGAGGCGCGGCAATATTGGCGCGCTCCGGTGTCTTCGAGGCGGGGAAAACCTCATCGAAAAACGCCCTTACGTCGCCGTTGTAGGACACCGCGATGCTCGCCGGCATGACCATCGACATGAAAATCACCAGGCTGCTGTAGGTGATCATCAGGTGAAACGGCAACACCAACACGCCGACAGCGTTATGCCCATCAAGCCAGGTACGCTGGCCCTTGCGCGGGCGGAAAGTGAAGAAGTCCTTGAAGATTTTCTTGTGGGTGATGATGCCGGTGATCAGCGCGACGAACATCACCATCGCCGCGATAGTGGCCAGCCAGCGGCCCCACGGGTAAGGCATTTGTAGCTGGAAGTGGAAGCGGTAGAAGAACTCGCCGCCCATGCTTTCGCGGCCCAGTACTTCGGCACCGGTTTGCGCATCGAGGGTTTTCGACTCGAAACGGCCACGTTCGCCAGGTTTGGCTGGCGATGGCTGCCAACGCACGGTCAGGCCGGGATCACGGGCATCGGGCAAGCTGATCAGCCAGCGTGAGGCACCGGCCGCATGTTGCTGTAGATATTCCTGGGCCAGGGTCAGGCTCGCTTCGGCATTGATCGGCCGCGCCGGGATTTCCGGCTGCATCCAGTGACTGGTTTCGTCCTTGAAGTACGCCAGTGTTCCCGTCAGGAAAATCGCGAACAGCAACCAGCCGAACACCAGCCCGGTCCAGGTGTGCAGCCAGGCCATGGCCTGGCGAAATCCTTCTTTCATGCGTATCCCAAGCCCCGCGCCGCGCCAGAGATGGTCGCCAGTACCACACTGGGCACCAGCAAACCGACCCAGGCCGACCACGCCGTTCGGCAGGCAAAGCACCAAAGCACGGCGACCAGATACACCAGAAACGAAATGGTCATGCCGGTCACCACCGCTTCAGCACGGCTCAACGGCAGCCATAGCGTCAGGGTGACGCTGGCCAGCGCTGCGACCAGATAGCCGCCAAACACTGCCGCCAGCACCCGCGAGGTGACGGCCAGACGGTAGGACATGGGGAGTGCGGCAAATTTGGCTTTCATGTTTCGACCCTGAAACGAAAAACGTTCGGCCGACAAGCCGAACCAACAGGCGAGCAATATTAATGATAAATATTCTCATACGCAAAAGCATCTGATTGCCGGACAGCCTTTCCCACCCCTACAATGCGAACAGTTCTTGTTCTCTAACGTACAAAAGTGCGCCCGGAGTAATACCGTTGCCGTCCGCCCATCCCGTCGAATCGCTCTATCAGGAACATCACCGCTGGCTCACTGGTTGGCTGCGGCGCAAACTCGGCTGTCCGGACAGCGCGGCGGATCTGGCGCAGGACACCTTCATCAAAGTGCTGACCGCCCGTGAACCGCCGGTGATCATTGAACCGCGTGCGTTCCTGACCACCCTTGCCAAGCGCGTCGTGTTCAATCATTACCGCCGTCAGGATCTGGAGCGCGCCTACCTCGACACGCTGGCGCAAATGCCGGAAACGGTCGCGCCATCGGAAGAAGACAAAGCGATCATCCTGCAAACCCTGATCGAGCTGGATCAATTGCTCGACGGCCTGCCGCATCAGGTCAAACGCGCCTTTTTGCTGGCGCAGATCGATGGCCTGACTTATCCACAGATCGCGGCTGAGCTGAGCATCTCTGTGGCCACCGTCAAACGGCATCTCAACAAAGCGGCAATGCGCTGCTATTTCGCCCTATGAACCGCGTCCCGGATTTCTCCTCGCAAGTGGCCGAACAGGCGGTGCATTGGCTGATGGAAATGCAGCAAGGCGCCTTCACCGCACGCCAGCAACAGGCGTTGCAGCAGTGGCTGGACGCCCATAGCGAACATCGTCGCGCCTGGGAACATATTCAGCGCGTGAACCAGCGCATGCGCGGTGTTTCTTCGCCGCTGGCGCATGCGGTGCTCAATGCTCCGAAGTCCGGCAGCCGCCGTCAGACACTGAAACTGCTGCTGTTGCTGGGCGCCGGTTCAGCCGTCACCTGGGGCATGCGCGAGCACAACCCGTTGCCGTCGCTGCTCGCCGATTACCGCAGCCCGCTGGGTCAGCGGCGAAAGATTGCGTTGGGTGCGGGCAGTCAGTTGCAACTCAACACGGCCAGTTCAGTGGATGTCGAAAGCAGGCAAGGATTGATCCGTTTGCTTGAAGGCGAAATCCTCCTGACCGCGGCCCAACCCTTCGAAATACGCACCGCGCAGGGAATTCTGAAAACCCAAGGCGCACGCCTGAACGTACGGCAGTTTGCTGATCGCACGCAGGTGGCGCTGTTCGAAGGTCGGGTTGAACTGACCGCCAATGGACGCGCGCCGATGTCGCTGCCCGTCGCCCGGCAACTGAGCTTCAGCTTGACGTCTGTCAGCGAAGCCGGACCTCTGGACGCCAACAGCGGCGCCTGGGCCGAGGGCATGCTGGTGGCGGCGCACATGCGTCTGGGTGATTTCCTCGATGAGCTGGGACGCTACCGCCGCGGCCAGCTCAATTGCGACAGGAAGGTCGCCGATCTGCTGATCTCCGGGACTTATCCACTGGACGACAGCGAGCGAATCCTCGATCTGCTGGAAATCAGTTTGCCGGTGAAGGTGAGGCGTTTTACCCGTTATTGGGTCAGCGTCGAGGCGCGGGTGTAACCGCAGGCTGCGATCTTTTGCTCTTCAAAAAAAAATGAGCCGTTTTTCAGATCTGGCGTGACAGAGAAGGAAAGCCCCCCTTGATTCAACCTTCTCAGGACCCTCCACCATGCACCCCACCCGCCTCACGCCACTGGCCCGCAGCCTGCGCAACCTTGTCTTCGGCGCCAGCCTGAGTTTCGGCGCCCTGCCCGCCGCGCTGGCTGCCGACGCCAAGGCTTATCACATTGCGCCGTCGTCGCTGGAAAACGCCCTCAACCAGTTTGGCCGTGAAGCCGGGGTGCTGATCTCGTTCGGCTCGCAAGTCACCAGTGGTGTGCAAAGCCGCGGCCTGGAGGGCAGCTACACCACCGAGCAAGGTTTGAATGCATTGCTCGAAGGCACTGGCCTGCAAGCCCGCGCCGAGGGCGATAACGCCTTCAGCCTGCAACCGGCGGGTGACACAGCGCTTGAGCTGGACACCTCGAAAGTCGTCGGCGACTGGCTCGGCGATGCACAGCAAATCAACGTCTTCGAACACCCTGGCGCCCGGGACGTGATCCGCCGGGAAGACTTCGAACGCCAGGGCGCCACCCAGGCGCGCGATGTGCTCAACCGCATCCCCGGCGTCAACGCCCCGGAAAACAACGGCACCGGCAGCCACGACATGGCGCTGAATTTCGGCATTCGTGGTTTGAATCCGCGTCTGGCGGCACGCTCGACAGTGTTGATGGACGGCATCCCGGTGCCGTTCGCGCCCTATGGCCAACCGCAGTTGTCATTCGCGCCGATCAGCATGGGCAACATGGATGCGGTGGACGTGGTGCGCGGCGGTGGCGCGGTGCGTTACGGTCCGCAGAACGTCGGTGGCGTGGTCAACTTCGTGACCCGGGCGATTCCCGACGAGCCGACGGTCAAGGGTGGTTTCCAGACCGAAACCAGCCCGTCGTCGAGCCACGATGGCTTCAAGACCAGCGCCAATCTGCTGGCCGGCGGCACCAACGCCAACGGTCTGGGCGGCGCTTTGCTGTACTCCGGCACTCGCGGCGGCGACTGGCGTGAGCACAGCGACACCGAGATCGACGACCTGATTCTCAAGGGCAAATACCAGCTCGACGAGGCCAACAGTTTCAACGCCATGGCTCAGTATTACGAAGGCAAGGCTGACATGCCCGGCGGCTTGAACGTGGCTGATTACGATGCCGATCCGTACCAGTCGACGCGGCCGAAAGACCAGTTCTGGGGCCGGCGCACGATGTTCAATTTCGGTTACCGCTATCAGGAAGATCGCCGCGAGTTCACCGCCAACACCTTCTTCACCAAAACCCTGCGCAGCGGTTATCTGGATCAGGGCAGCTTCCTGTCGCTGTCGCCACGCGAGTATTGGGTGCGCGGCTTCGAAACCCGCTTCGCCCAGGGTTTCGACCTCGGCCCGACCAGCCATGAAGTCGGCGTCGGCTATCGCTACATCAACGAGGCGGGCCACGAACTGCGCTACCGCACGCCGATTGCCAGCAATCAATACCCGACCACCGACAGCCGTAATGACCGCGACACCCGTGGCGGCACCGAGGCCAATGCGTTCTTCGTCGACGACCGCATCGACATCGGCCAGTGGACGATCACCCCGGGCGTGCGCTACGAGATGATCGAATCGCAGCAGACCAACAACCTGACCAACGTCAAATACAAAGGCGACTACAACACCGCGCTGCCGGCGTTAAACGTGCTGTATCACCTGACCGACAGTTGGAACCTGTACGCCAACACCGAGGGTTCGTTCGGCAGCGTGCAATACAGCCAGATGCCCAACCGCGTCACCAGCGGCGAAGTGAAACCGGAAAAAGCGCGCACCTGGGAACTCGGCACCCGTTACGACAACGGCGCGTTGCGCGCAGAGATCGGCGCGTTTCTGATCAACTTCGACAACCAGTACGAAAGCAACCAGACCAACGATTCGGTGATCGCCCGTGGCGAAACCCGCCATCAAGGCATCGAGACCAGCGTCAACTATGCGCTGGACGACTTGAGCCCGGCGCTGGCCGGTTTCGATGTTTACGCCTCTTACGCCTACGTCGATGCGACCATCCGCGAAGACGGGCCGAACAAGGGCAATCGCGTGCCGTTCTCCTCAAAACACAAAGGCACGATTGGCGTCGGTTACACCGAAGGGCCGTGGAAACTCAATTTCGATAGCAGCTTCCAGAGCGATCAGTTTGCCGACAACGCCAACACCTCGAAAGAAAGCGCCGACGGCAGCACTGGCAAGATCCCCGGCTACATGCTGTTCAGCAGCCGTGCGGGCTATGACTTCGGGCCGCAATTGTCGGATCTGAATGTGGCGGTGGGGGTGAAGAACATCTTCAACACGCAATACTTCACGCGTTCATTCGATGACAACAACAAGGGCAAGTATGTCGGGGAACCGCGAACGGTTTATGTGCAGACTTCTGTGGCGTTTTGACCACCACTGAAAACAAAAACGGGCCTGCATTCGCAGGCCCGTTCTCATTGGGTGGCTTATGAAATCAGCGCATCAACTGTTGATCGCTGCCTGTTCATTCTCAAGAAATTCTTCCTCCAGCAGTGCGTCATTCGTCTTGCTGAATGGCACCACCGCAGCACGTGGTTTGCCGCGCAATTTGCCAAACAGGTGCTCCAGCGCGTGCTCCAGTTTTTCGGCTGCACCGTCGATCGCCTGTTCCAGCGAATCGGCTTTGTGGGTGACGGAAATCGGTTGATGGCCTTTTGGCCGCGCTTCCAGCTGGCAGCGCAAGTCATGAGGACCAGGTTTGTCGCCGTTCTCGTCGCTCAGGTGGACTTCGACACGGGTCAGGTCTTCTTCATAACGTTCGAGCGTGCTCTCAATGGTTGTACGTACCCACTCCTCCAGTCGTTGACTACTTTGAATATGGTTATCGCTGTTGACTTGGATTTGCATAGTTCATCCCTTATTTCAGCTAGCTCGCGAGAGGCCGTAGACATATTTTCTTGACCTCTTGGTTACAACAATCGGCCCGACCGGCGAACATTTCAACCCCTGAAAAAAGATAAATATTCATTCGCAAAAAAAGCCGGACAACCGGACACAGCGCTGGTAAGGTCGGGAGTTGGGTCGCCTGGTCGCCCTGCAAAATTCACTCACAATTGCCCGTCGTTCAACGGGTGCAGACTGCGAAAAATCCCCGCCTCCTCCACCAGCCAGTCATGCACCGCACGCACGCCCGGATGGCTCAACGCCCCCGGCGCATAGAGCAACACGTAGCGTTTGTGATTGGGCACCGACAGGCCGAACGGCACAATCAACGTGCCCCGCTCCAGTTCATCGTTGAGCAGCGTGCGTCGGGCAATCGCCACGCCCATGCCGGCGATGGCGGCTTCGATGGTCAGGTGATTGCGATTGAACGTATGCCCGCGCCGCACATCGGCCCCTTCGAAGCCGATAGCGTTCAAATAGAATTCCCACTCCGCGTATTCATAACTGCCGCGCCAGGCGGTGATGTCGTGCAGCAACGGAAAATGCACCAGATCCGCCGGCCCGTGCAGCGGTGGGCGGCCACGCAACAGGCTCGGCGCGCAAACCGGGAAAATCTGTTCATCGAGCAAGGCTGTGGATAACAGTCCTGGATAGCTGCCGTCATTCAAGTCGATGGCCAGATCAAAATCGCCCTCGTGCAATGGCACGCTGCTGTCCTCAGCCACCAGTCGTAGCTGGATATCCGGATAACGCTGTTGCAGTCGCGGCAATCGTGGCGTCAACCACTTACTGAGGAACGAAGGAATCGACCGCACGCGCAGAATTCCGCTGATCATCCCCGCATCCAGTCGGCGCAATTCGGCGTCGATGCTGCCGTAGGCTTCGTTGACCGTCATGGCCAGCCGCTGCCCTTCTGCACTTAACTCGACCCCGCGAGCGCGGCGGTGAAACAGGCGAAAACCGAGGCGCTCCTCCAACTGGCGGATTTGCTGGCTGACCGCGCCCGGCGTGATGTGCAGTTCTTCCGCGCAACGGGTGAAGGACAGGTGCCGCGCGGCACAGGAAAACACCTGCAGCCAGACGTAAGTCTGGGCATGCAATTGACGACTCATCGTTTAGTCCTGCTAAAGGCTGTCTTAGGAAGTTTCGTTGGTCACTGAAGATCAAGGTGGGCAGTATCGCCGACATTGCGCTTGTCCTACAAAAAATGGCGGCGATTTCCTACTCCATTGCTTGTAAGGCTTTAGCATGGCTATCAGTGTTTTCGATCTATTCAAAGTCGGCATCGGTCCGTCCAGTTCCCACACCGTAGGCCCTATGCGCGCCGCCGCGACTTTCGCCCAGGCGTTGATCGATCAACGGTTGTTGAACGATGTGCGCCGCGTTGAAATCCGTTTATACGGTTCGCTGTCGGC
The DNA here is from genome assembly GCF_900187585.1 of Pseudomonas sp. Irchel 3E19. Taxonomy (NCBI): domain Bacteria; kingdom Pseudomonadati; phylum Pseudomonadota; class Gammaproteobacteria; order Pseudomonadales; family Pseudomonadaceae; genus Pseudomonas; species Pseudomonas sp. Irchel 3E19. The sequence goes on along the minus strand of NZ_FYDT01000013.1, from coordinate 22,562 downwards.
CACCGGCGTCGGCCACGCCACCGACCGCGCCACGGTCATGGGCCTGATGGGCGAATGGCCGGACAGCATCGATCCGTCGACCATTGATCCGCGCATCCAGCAACTGCGCGAAAGCGGCCAACTGGCGCTGGCCGGTCAACGCTCGATTGCCTTCAACTGGCAAAGCGATCTGCTGCTACTCGACGAAAGCCTGCCCTACCACCCCAATGCCATGTCGCTGACAGCCTTTGGCGAAACCGCCGAGCTGTTTACACAAACGTACTACTCGGTCGGTGGTGGTTTCATCATCGAAGCGGCGGAGGCAGAGTCGGGCGTGGCCCCGAGCGGCGACGTGGTGTTGCCGTACGATTTTTCCAGCGCCGCCGAACTGCTGTCGCTGTGCAAAAAACACAATCTGCGGGTCAGCGAATTGATGATGGCCAATGAACGCGCATGGCGCACTGACGCACAAATTCGTCAGGGGCTGCTGCACATCTGGTCGGTGATGCGCGAATGCGTTGAACAAGGACTGCGCCACGAGGGCATTCTGCCCGGTGGTCTCAATGTGCCGCGCCGTGCCGCAAAACTGCACCGCAGCCTGTTGGAAATCGGCAAGCCGAATGTCATCAGCTCGACGCTGTCGGCCATGGAGTGGGTCAACCTGTTCGCCCTCGCCGTCAACGAGGAAAACGCCGCCGGTGGACGCATGGTCACTGCGCCGACCAACGGCGCGGCCGGGATCATTCCAGCGGTTCTGCACTACTACATGAAATTCAATCCGGACGCGTCCGACGACGACGTCGTCGCGTTCTTCATGGGCGCTGCGGCGGTCGGCATTCTGTGTAAGAAGAATGCCTCGATCTCCGGCGCCGAAGTCGGCTGTCAGGGCGAAGTCGGCTCAGCCTGCGCAATGGCGGCCGCAGGCCTTGCCGAAGTGCTCGGCGCCACCCCGGAACAACTGGAAAACGCCGCCGAAATCGGCCTGGAACACAACCTCGGCCTGACCTGCGACCCGGTCGGCGGGTTGGTTCAAGTGCCGTGCATCGAGCGCAACGCCATCGCCGCCGTGAAAGCGATCAACGCGACACAGATGGCCCTGCGCGGCGACGGCAACCACTTCATCTCCCTCGACCGGGTGATCCGCACCATGCGCGATACCGGCGCCGACATGCACGACAAATACAAAGAAACTTCACGGGGCGGCCTGGCTGTCAGCTGGGTGGAGTGCTGAGGAGCATTCCCCGACCGTCCGCAATACGTGAGCCCGAGCAAGAATAATAACGAGGCGATACCGATGACCGATGTACGTACACCTGCTGCCGAAAACCCCGCTGTAGATCTGGCACGCAACGCAGAAACTGCCCACAAGGGCTGGAGCAAATTCGACACCACCTGGATGCTCGGGTTGTACGGCACCGCCATCGGTGCCGGTACGTTGTTCCTGCCAATCAACGCTGGCGTTGGTGGTTTCTGGCCGTTGTTGATTCTCGCCGTGCTGGCATTCCCGATGACGTACTTCGCTCACCGTGGGCTGACCCGTTTTGTCTTGTCCGGCCGTTCCGGCGACATCACTGAAGTGGTCGAAGAGCACTTCGGCATCGGTGCCGGCAAGCTGATCACGCTGCTGTATTTCTTCGCGATCTTCCCGATCCTGCTGGTGTACAGCGTGGCGCTGACCAACACCTTGAGCAGTTTTCTCGAACATCAATTGCACATCGCCCCGCCGCCACGGGCGATTCTCTCACTGGCGTTGATTCTCGGCCTGATGGCCATCGTGCGTTGCGGCCAGACCGTGATCGTCAAAGCCATGAGCGTGCTGGTTTATCCGTTTGTCGCTGCGTTGCTGCTGCTCGCCCTCAGCCTGATTCCGAACTGGAACGGCGCTTTCTTCGCCAGCGCTCAAGAGGCAATGCCGATGTCGGTGTTCCTCAAGACGATGTGGCTGGCGATTCCGGTGATGGTGTTCTCGTTCAACCATTCGCCGATCATTTCGGCCTTCGCGGTTGACCAGAAACAACGCTACGGCGACCAGGCCGAACGCAAGAGCAGCGGCATCCTCGCCATGGCCCACGGCATGATGGTGATCACGGTGATGTTTTTCTGCTTCAGTTGCGTGCTGGCGCTGTCGCCGGCGGATCTGGCGGCCGCAAAGGCGCAGAACATCTCGATCCTGTCGTACCTGGCCAACCACTTCCAGACCCCGGTCATCGCCTATGCCGCACCGCTGATTGCGCTGGTGGCGATCACCAAATCCTTCCTCGGCCATTACATCGGCGCCAGCGAAGGCTTTCAAGGCATGATCGTGAAAAGCCTGCGCAGCCGTGGCCGGGTAATGTCGGCGAGCTGGCTGAACCGTGCGACCGCGCTGTTCATGATCCTCAGTTGCTGGGCCGTGGCCACTTTCAATCCGAGCATTCTCGGCATGATCGAAACCCTCGGCGGCCCGGTGATCGCCTGCCTGCTGTTCCTGATGCCGATGTACGCCATCCGCCGCGTGCCAGCCTTGCGCCAGTATTCTGGCCAGGCATCCAATGTGTTCGTGGTGCTGATCGGCCTGATTGCACTGTCTGCGATCATCTACTCGTTCTTGCCCTGAAAACGGGCCACAAAAAAAGGCGAGCCACGCGGCTCGCCTTTTTTATCCCCGTGTTCATTGTTCGACAATTTTCCCGGCACAGCCCTTGCTACACCCCTGTAGGAGCTGCCGCAGGCTGCGATCTTTTGATCTTTGTGATCCTCATGACCGAAATCAAAACACCGAAGATCAAAAGATCGCAGCCTGCGGCAACTCCTACATGAAGCAACCACACAGGCCACGGAATGGCCGATGGTCTGGATGGACGAACCAACCCGATCACGGCCGGTCAACAACTGCACGTTCAATCAGGCGGTGACGCATCATGGACAATCCTTTTCAGATCATTACCGATGCCTTTGCGCCGGACTATCAGATCAACCTGAGCATTCAGGGCCTGGACGGCAGCATCATGCTGACCCTGTCCAACAGCGGCCGGATCGTGGCCAAACGGATGATCAGCACCGAGCAGCGCAACGATCCCGCACGCCTCAAACGGTTGGTGCAAAGCATTCAGTTCGGCATTGCGATCGAACAGGGCCACAGCGCCATGGCGATTCTCGAAGCCATGACCAACGGCGACGGGCAGACCCCGCCACCGCCTCAGGTCAAAGGCCAGCCCCGGCCAGTCGCGGGACTTTAAAGTTCGCCCTTCTCCACTTCGGGATGCTCACCGGAACCGGCACCGAGCTTGCGTTGCGGTTTTTCGATCTTCACCGAGGGGAATTGCGACGAAGCGTAACGCACCACCAGAATCGAGAACGCCAGCAGCAGAATGCCGCCGCACAGATAAATGATGCCCATGTCCGGCGGGTTGTGGTGCGAGACGTTGGAGATCAGCAGTCGGGTCAGCGCGGTGATCGCCACGTAGATCAGGAAGCGCACCGGCATGTGGTTGGTCTTGAAGTAAATCCCGACCATCGCGCCCAATTCGAGATAGATGAACAGCAACAGGATGTCATCGATCTTGATATGCCCTTCTTCGAGCATGCCGAGAAACTCCATCACCGCCGCCCACGCCGTCACCGCACCGATGGCGAACAGCGCCAGATAATGGAAGGTTTCGACGAACAGGTTGCCCAGGGACTCGGCCAGTTGATGCACGTTTTGCCGCAGTTTCTCGGCCCAGTTGATTTTCACGATGTTGTTTCCTTAGCCCGATGCGAGCGGATGATGCGTGTTGGACGTGACGGTTTTCTGCACGCGCCTGATTTCATGCAGAAAAGAGGCCACGCCATCATGGCGAGCCGCCACAAAACCTGCGCCGTGGCGTTTGGTCGCAGGGCACCGGCCTGACCCAAATCCTGTGGGAGCGAGCCTGCTCGCGAATGAGGGCGACACGGTCGATCTGACAAACCCGAAATCCGGTCTACATTGAAAAGCCACTACCCAAAGCGTAGGGATTCGCTTATCCTTTTCGCTGTATATAGATACAGTAGTCGCAAAGACAACTAAATGTGAAGGCATGTGAGGTGGTGAATGGCCGTCGAAGTGGTATACCGCAGCAGCCGAGATCTGGAGCGCTTGTTCATGGATAAAGCCGAAGCTGACCGTCATGACAAAATGCTCGAACTGGCCGAATATCTGGCCGATGTGCTGCAAAAAGCCGTTCCGTCGCTGACTGAACAGCAAGTGGAAGAAGCCGGGATCTACATGGCGAAGAACCGCGATGTGTTCGCCCGGGCGTTCAAGAGCCAGCCAGATGCCCTGTCGGAGCTGATCAATGCGCCGGCAGAGCCTGTCGAGCAGGCTGAGGTAGCAGACGCTGCCGAAGCGCCGGTTAAACCGGCCAAAGCGGCGAAGGCCGCGAAGTAATCGATGCCCGAATTGAATAGGCCCTGAGTCGAATGGCTCAGGGCCTTTTTCATGCCTGTGAAACTCAGCGATACAAAACTTTTTCCGCCAACTCATCGGCCACCCGCGCCGGCGAGCGTTTTTCCGCCTGCGCATGGGCAAAGACTTCGGTCAGCCGTGAACTGATTTTCGACAGGTGCGCGGTAATGGTGGTCAGCTCCTCGCCGCGATGTTTCAGCGAGACGTAAATCAGGCTACCGGCATTGATCACATAGTCCGGCGCATAAAGGATGCCACGCCGCTCCAGTTGATCGGCAACATCCAGATGCGTCAGTTGATTGTTCGCCGACCCGGCCACCGCCGAGCAGCGCAGTTGCGTCACCGAGTGACTGTTGAGCACTCCGCCGAGTCCACACGGCGCAAGAATGTCGCACGGTGTGCTGAGCAACGCGTCGTTGGCGATCGGGTGAGCGTTGAGCTGCTCCATCGCCAGTTGCACCTTGCCGTGATCGATGTCGCTGACCAGTAGCTCGGCCCCGGCGGCGTGCAGTTGTTCGGCCAGTGCGAAACCGACATTGCCCAACCCCTGAATCGCTATGCGCAAACCTTCCAGATTATCGCTGCCCAGTCTGGCCATGGCGGTTGCGCGAATCCCGGCGAACACCCCCATTGCCGCGTGTGGCGCAGGATCGCCGGCCGAAGTGGTGCTGGTGACGTGCTGGGTTTGTTGGGCGATGCAGTCCATGTCCGCGACCGAGGTGCCGCTGTCGATGGCGGTGATATAGCGGCCGTCGAGCTGATCGATGCAACGGCCGAAGGCTTCGAACAGCGCCCCGCGATTTTCCACATGCACCGGCCGCACAATTACCGCCACGCCACCGCCCTGGGGCAAGCCCGCCAACGCGGCTTTGTAGCTCATGCCCTGGGCGAGACGAATAGCGTCTTCGACGGCCGATTCGTCATTGGGATAGGCAAGATAACGACAACCGCCCAGGGCTGGCCCGAGGCGACTGTTATGAATGGCAATGACCGCCTTCAACCCGGAAACCGGGTCAACGCTCAGGTGCAGCGATTCCAGGCGAGTGCTTTGCATGAGCGCAAACATCGTTGGGCTCCCGAATCACTTCTTGTAGAACGCCAGTATAGGCTTGCGTCCGAAAATTGCTGAAGCGCACCGGAATAAGCGCCCCGCGGATGATGGCTTTGCGGAATAAACACAGACGCACATGGGCAGGCACTGGACGAATGCCACGGACGGGGCTAAAACGAGGCATTCCCCGGAGATTGTCATGAATCCGCGCCAACGTTTTTTCGAGTGTCTGCACCGTTCACCGCCCGCGTTGTTGGAAGCCGCGTTGTGGATGGCCGCCGAGCACGAAAAAGCGATCGATCCCGAGGCGCTGCTACAATACTTCAAGGAGCTGCAGCAACGCGTCAGTTTCGGCTTGCCAATGCTGCCGGTCAGCGAGCTCGCGCAGCCGTTACTGCGACGCATGATTGAGTTGGGTTTTGCCCAGGATGACTTTCTGCCACTGCGCCCCCAGGCTGCGCTGTTGCATAAAGTGCTGCAGACCCGTCGCGGCCAGCCGCTGGCGCTGGCGCTGATTGCTCTGGAGCTGGCGCGCGGTCTGGAGATTCCACTGGTCGGGGTCAATTTCCCCGGGCACTTCCTGCTACGGGTGCCTGGTGCCGATCACTTGCTGGATCCGTGCGGGGGGCGACGCCTGTATCCCAATGACTGTCGCGAACTGTTACAGCGTCAATACGGGGCGCACATGAAACTCAACGCCGAGCATCTGCTCACGGCTACGCCCGTGCAGATGCTCCAGCGCCTGTCACGCAACCTGCGTCAATTGCACCTGACCCACGATGACTTTATCGCATCGCTGATCGACGCCGAGCGTGTGCTCGAACTGGGTAATGCCGGCGCCGCCGATTACCTGGCCCGGGCCAGTCTGTATCAGCGGCTCGACTGCCCGAATGCCGAACGCTTCGACCTGGAGCGTGCGCTGTTGCTCAGCGAAGATCCGATACAGCGCCTGCGCCTGACCGAGCGGCTCGGGCATCTGCCGCCCAATTCGGTTGTTCACTAATCCCCTGTGGGAGCTAGTCTGCTTGCGATGCAGGCGACTCGGTCTCAAGGTCAGACCGCGTTATCGTTCTTCGCGAGCAGGCTCGCTCCCACAGTGGTCGCGGTTATTTCAGCAGGCGACCGCACCTGAATGATCAACAGCGCGGCAATGACGGCCGGAATCGCGCAGAAGAAGAAAATCTGCTCCACCGGAATGTGCATCGCCAGCAGCAGACTGCCGAACAGCGGCCCGAGAATCGAACCGAAACGCCCCACCCCCAACGCCCACCCCGTGCCGGTGGCACGAACGTGCGCCGGGTAGAAGTTACTGGCGAACGCATTCAGCGTCAGTTGCCCGCCAATAATGCAAAAACCCGCAGCAAACACGCAGGCCACCAGATAACGCGGGTTGTCGTGATTCAGGCCCAGCAGAATCGTGCACAGCGCCGCGCCCGCGAGCACACCGGACAACAGACGCACTTTGCGTTTCAAGCGGTCGGCGAACCAGGCCATGCAGATCGCGCCCAGCGTGCCGGCGAACAGAAACATCGACGTCACCAGATTGGCCTCGTTGAGTTTCAAGCCACTTTCCAGCAGCAACGACGGCAGCCAGCTGATCATGAAATACAACAGGATCAGACTGACGAAAAACGTCGCCCAGATCAGCAAGGTAGGGCGCGCATAACCGTTGCGGAACAACTCCACTACCGTCAGCTTGCTGCCCTGTTCCCGCTCGTTCTGCTTGACAGAAGCGGCCGGCGGTTGCCAGTCCGGCAGCATCCGCGCGGTGACCTTGCGCAGACGTGCATACGGCGGTGCATCACGCAGCAACCGCGGCAGCGATTCCGGCAGCATCCACCAGAGAAACGGAAACAGCAGCAACGGCGTCACGCCGCCGGCGAGGAACACCGCTTGCCAGCCGAATTGATCGATGAACCCGGCGGCAACAAAACCACCCGCTGCACCGCCGAAGGAGAAGCCGCACGCGGCCAGTGTCACCATCAGTGTGCGCAGGCGCGGCGGCGAATATTCCGACATCAACGCCATGGCGCTGGGCATCGCGCCGCCCATACCGATGCCGCAGATGAAGCGCGCGACCATCAACGTATTTAGCGAGTCGGCAAACACCATCAGCACCGTCAGGCTGGCGTAGATCAGCACGCAAGCGAGCAGGATGCGACGTACACCGAAGCGGTCGGCCAGGGGCGTGACGACGAGAGAACCGATCGTGAGGCCCAACAGGTTGGCGCTGAACACAGGCCCGAATGCTGACTTTTCCAGACCCCAATCCTGGGCCAGTGCCGGCACCACATAGCCGAGCACCTGGGCGTCATAGCCATCGGTGACCAGCAACAAGGCGAGCAGGATCAAAAGCAACCACTGATAGCGGGACACAGGACGGGCGTCGAGTGCCGCCCGGAAGCTGGCAATCTGGTTGTGCATCGCAAGGTACCTGTTTTGTTTTTATGATTTTTTTTGCGTGGATCAACGCCGAACCTTGTGGGAGCGAGCCTGCTCGCGAATGCGGTGTGTCAGGCAAATGAAGGGTGGCTGACACTCAGCATTCGCGGGCAGGCTCGCTCCCACAGGGAGTATTACGGTATATCTGGCTGGTTGGCCGGATGCGCCTTGATGAACGCCGGATGTTCGACAGCCAACGCCGCCACGCGACAGATCCGTGGATAAGCCTCCAGCGAAACATTGAACCGCTCTGCCGCGTACAACTGCGGGATCAGGTAAACATCCGCCAGGCACGGCCACTCACCGAAACAGAATCCGCTCTCACCAATCAACTGCTCCACCGTCGCCAGTCCCTGGCTGATCCAGTGGCTGATCCACGCGACCACCTGCGGCTCTTCATACCCCGACTGACGCAGGCGATTGAGCACGCTGACGTTATGCAGCGGATGCACATCGCAGCCGATTACTGCCGCGACGCCGCGCACGTGAGCGCGGGCAGCGAGGTCTTCAGGCAGCAGCGGCATCTGTGGATAACGTTCTTCCAGATACTCGATGATCGCCGGCGACTGGATCAGCAGATCGCCCTCGTCAGTACGCAAGGCCGGCACCCGCCCCTGCGGATTGATCGCCAGATACGCCGCTTGCCGATGCTCACCACCGGACGGCGCGATCAGATTGACCGGCAACGCCTGATAATCGAGGCCCTTGAGCGCCAATGCGATCCGCACCCGGTACGACGAGGTCGAACGGTAATAGGTATAGAGATCCATAAGCCGCTCCTGTCAGCGCGCCGCCAGCACTTTGCCGCGGCATTCGCCGAAACCGATGGAGGCAAAACCGTCGCGGGCGCAACGAGCGCGCAGGATGATTTCGTCACCGTCCTCAAGGAATTTACGCACTTCGCCGGACGCCAGTTCGATCGGCTTTTTACCGCCCTCGGTGATTTCCAGCAGGCTGCCGAACTGACCGTTTTCAGGGCCGGACAACGTGCCCGAACCAAACAGGTCACCGGCCTGCAACTGGCAACCGTTGACGCTGTGGTGCGCGACCATCTGCGCTACGGTCCAGTACATGTAGCGGGTGTTGCTCAGGGTCAGGCGATGAGCTGGCAGGTTCTGTTCGCGCATCGCCTCGGTGAGCAGCAGCACTTCCAGTTCGATGTCGAAAGCGCCTGCAGCTTGATCGCGCTGGTCGAACAGATACGGCAGCGGCTGCGGATCACCTTCAGGACGTGCTGGCTGTGCAGTGCGGAATGGCTCCAGCGCTTCAGCCGTGACCACCCATGGCGAAACGCTGGTGATGAAGCTTTTGGACAGGAACGGACCCAATGGCTGGTATTCCCAGGCCTGGATGTCGCGGGCTGACCAGTCATTGAGAAGACAGAAACCGGCGATGTGTTCAGCGGCATCGCCAATCGCAATCGACTCGCCCATCTCGTTGCCCTGGCCGATCCAGATGCCCAGTTCCAGCTCATAGTCCAGACGTGCGCACGGGCCGAACGTCGGCTCGCTCGCGCCGGCCGGCAGGGTCTGGCCTTTCGGACGACGCACGTCAGTGCCCGACGCACGAACGGTGGAAGCCCGACCGTGATAACCGATCGGTACATACTTGTAGTTCGGCAGCAACGGGTTGTCCGGGCGGAACAGTTTGCCAACGTTTTGCGCGTGTTCGATGCCGACGTAGAAGTCGGTGTAGTCACTGATGCGCGCCGGCAAATGCATCTGGCAATCGGCGGCCAATGGCAGCAGTTTTGCGCCTTGTGCTTCGATGTTGCCGCGCAGGGTGCTGCCTTCGCTGAACAGTTCCAGCAGTCGCTCGCGCAAGGCAACCCGGGCTTCGCGCCCCAGTTCAAAGAACGCGTTCAGTTGTCCGCCGTGCATGGCTTCAACCGCTGTGCGAGCAACGCCGTCGAACAAACCGGCCTCAAGCGCCACTTGCAGATCGAAAATGTGATCGCCGATGGCGACACCGCTACGCGGCTCGCCGCCTTCAATGCTGAACACGCCCAACGGCAGGTTCTGCAACGGGAATTCGGCGTGGCCGTTGGCCGAAGCGACCCAACTGCGGGTGATGGAAGTCTGAGTCATGGGTTATCTCCGGGTCGGGTCGAACGTGGCGGGCAGCGTGGCCCAGCAGGCGTCATAAGTGGATTGCAGTTGCGGGCAGTCGAGGGCGAAACGGCTCGGGCGCAACACCTGACTGGTCTCGAACATGAAGGCCATGGTGTTGTCGATTTTCGAAGGTTTGAGCTCGGCGTTGATCGCCTTGGTGCAGGTCTCACCGTCCGGGCCATGGGCGCTCATGCAGCTGTGCAGCGAGGCGCCGCCGGGCACGAAACCTTCAGCCTTGGCGTCGTATTCGCCTTGAATCAGGCCCATGAATTCGTTCATCAGATTGCGGTGGAACCACGGCGGACGGAAGGTGTTCTCCGCCACCATCCAGCGTGGCGGGAAGATCACGAAGTCGAGGTTGGCCAGACCGTGCACGCTGGTCGGCGACGTCAGCACGGTGAAGATCGATGGGTCCGGATGATCGAAACTGACCGTGCCGATGGTGTTGAAACGGCGCAGGTCATATTTGTAAGGCACGTTGTTGCCGTGCCAGGCGACCACGTTCAGCGGTGAGTGATTGAGTTCGCTACCCCACAACTGGCCGAGGAATTTCTGTACCAGTGTGGTCGGTTGCTGCAGGTTTTCGTAGGCGGCGACCGGGGTCAGGAAGTCACGCGGATTGGCCAGACCGTTGCTGCCGATGGGCCCCAGATCCGGCAGACGCAGCGGCGCGCCGTGGTTCTCGGCAACGTAACCGCGAGCCTGAGGATCGAGTAGCTCGACACGGAATTTCAGGCCGCGCGGCAACACGGCGATTTCCAGCGGCGCCACTTCCAGCACACCCAATTCAGTGGCAATACGCAGCCGCCCGAGTTGCGGCACCAGCAGCAGCTCACCGTCGGCGTTGAAGAACACGCGCTCCATCGAACGGTTGGCGGCGTAGGTGTAGATGCTGATCCCGGCGGGTTTTTCGGCAGCGCAGTTAGCCGCCATGCTGACCAGGCCGTCGATGAAATCGGTCGGCTCGCTCGGGATGTCCAACGGGTTCCAGCGCAGGCGATTGGGGGTCACTTCACCCAACGGGCCGCCCGCCAGTTGCCGCTCCAGTTTGACGAACGCCGGGTGGTTGGCCGACGGCTGGATCCGGTACATCCAGGTACGCCGCGCTTCACTGCGGGTCATGGTGAACGCGGTGCCGGAGAACAATTCAGTGTAAAGGCCGTAGGGAGCTTTTTGCGGGGAGTTCTGGCCAACGGGCAGCGCGCCGGGCAACGCTTCAGAGCTGAATTCGTTGCCGAAACCGGACTGATAAGCCAGCGTCGACGCGGTTGAATCGAGGTTCATGGAGCCTCCTGAACAGGGAGTCGGCAATGGCCCATCGCTCTGGCTCAGAGGTTTCGGCACGCCGGGGTTGTTATTATCGTAATTCGATTACGCATAACGTAATTTGCTCGCCATCCAGCGTCAAGCTATAAAGACGCCCATTCGTTTTCGGATCCCGGCAACACCATGGAAAAAACCAGCGACAGTAACGGCAAACAGAAAGTCCGCTCCGCCGAAGTCGGCACCGACATCCTCAAGGCGCTGGCCGAGTTGTCGCCGTCCACTTCGCTGTCGCGTCTGGCCGAACATGTGCAGATGCCGGCGAGTAAGGTGCATCGCTATTTGCAGGCGTTGATCGCCTCGGGTTTTGCCGAGCAAAACGCCGCCACCAACCATTACGGTCTCGGTCGTGAAGCGCTGCGCGTGGGCCTGGCCGCACTCAACAGTATGGACGTGCTGAAAGTCGCCGCCCTGCCACTGGCCGAGTTGCGCGACGAACTCAACGAAACCTGTTTTCTCGCGGTGTGGGGGAATCAGGGAGCGACCGTTGTGCACATCGAACCGGCGGTGCGTGCGGTGACAGTGGTAACGCAACTGGGTTCGGTGTTGCCGCTGCTCAGTTCCTCGACCGGCCTGGTGTTCAGTGCCTACCTGCCGCATCGGGAAACCGACGAATTGCGTGAGCAGGAAATCGCCGTTGCCGATCATCCGCTGGCCGATGGCAAGGCTTATGCCAGCTTGTGCGAACAGATCCGCGAACGCGGCCTGCATCATGTGCACGGGTTGCTGATGCCGGGTGTGGATGCGTTGTCAGCGCCGGTGTTCAATGCGGTCGGGCAGATCGCTGCGGTGTTGACCATTGTCGGCCCGACCTCACTGTTCCACGCCGACGAAAACGGCCCGGCGGCGCAACGATTGCTCGATGCGACGCGGGCCGTGAGCTGGCGCATGGGTTACGACGCGGCGAACTGATTGACGCTGTTGGCCGCATCCGCTTATCGGGCGGTCAACGCACTGATGTCTTACTACGGCTCGTGACTTGATCTTCTATCAGTTCCTTGAGGAAATCGATCAACTGTTGATCTGGCGTTTTCAGCCCCATTGTTTCGGTAACAAACTGCGCGGCAGTTCGCGCATCTCCGACAATGCTGAGAAACGTTCGCTGAGCGCTTGTGACTTTCTTCGCGGCGCCGCCAGCCGCACTCGCCTTGCCAAGGGTGAACAGGCCGATCAATGCCTCCTTGCCATGGCCCAAGGCTGCCGAGTAATCACCGCGCTGGTACGCGTGCGCTCCGTCATAAAGGCTTTTCATTAACTGAACCGCCACCACGACAGTCCCTACGGGCGGTACCAGAATGCTGACGATATTCGCCACCCTGATCACATTCTCATAGATCAGACCGGTAATGACCTCCGTCAAACTGGTAGTTTTTTCGTCGATATCGTTCAAAACACGGCGAATTCTGTCAGTGTGCAGTTCTCGTAGATCACTCACCCTGCCTGGGTAATAGGGCTTGATCGGAGCAGGAGCATCAACTTTTGCCATTGTAGTGTTGAAAAACTTATCAACCACTTCCTTGTCGATCAACTGAAGGCGATCCAAGTAATACTCTCTGAATGGACTTAAACGATATTGAATGCCGGTAAAGAAATCTTTGACCGCCCGAAACGAAACCCTGTCCGGAGCATCGGGGGTATACATCAAATCAAGAAACCCATTACCGTTCTTTATCCGAAAGATGTAGGCCCCTTCGACAAAACGACTACTAAAATCGGTCAACCCCGTATTGATGTGAAGTTTGTACAAACCTTCATCTAAAATACTATGTACAGCATTTTCATTACCACGCCCCTCACCGACACGGTCAATTATTCTTTGCAGCGCGATGAGAAGCCCATTTGACAGTTTCCCATCAACAAAGCCGGACACTGCATCATAATGCATCTGGCAATGAATTTTTTTTGCGTAGACCGCTCGCCTGAACGCGTAATCCGGGCGGTCTGGCTTCAGATACTCACCCTCGAGCATCTCTGTATATCTATCGCCGGGACGAAATGTTTTCGACAACTGGGATAAGTCCCGGATATCCAGTTCTTTAATTTCCGGATGTCCACCGGACATGTAATAGTACGGATCAAATTTTGTTGCGAAACTGGGATGGCTTGTTTCAAACGAAAGCCCTTCAATCAAAAGATCCGTCAAGCTTCGACGAAAGCTTTCAGCCTGCACAATAATTAAATCCGGATCGATATTGACATTTACCTGACGGGATCCAAGCTCTAGCTGAAGTACCTCCTTCACTGCATCGTAAGTAAATTTTTCAAATGAAGGAAAACCATTTTCCCTTGCTTCTATGGTCGAAATCGCTCTTAACTCCGTATGTAACCGAGCATATCGTCTGCGTCCCTCGACACCCAACTGCCCATAATGATTAGGGGCAATAGCCTTATGCCAGACCACCTCATTCTGATAAGCAACGTTTATATAATCGAATAGTGTTCCGATGCTGCCATTAAACAACTCAGCATGTCGGGTACCGATTTTATACTCATAGCGCAGCGGTGCACGGTTTGCGCCCTGCAGAATTCCGGCATCTTGCAAAGCGTCTGGTCTTATCAACGACGCAGCATAGTCACGATCAGCGCCCAGAGAGGACTCAAACCATTTCTTCATGTCGAAAGCGTTTGCAAACTTTATGAACTCAAACGTTCCTCCAGATGTTCTGAGAAATATAAAGTACGCCTGACTTTCCCGCACATTGAAAACAATCACGTCCTTCAGGGCTGACTCTAAGTACTCCAGCTTCACACCACGGATAAACACCGATGGATGGCGGCCCATCGCGCGCTGAACGATTTCGGCGTCTGCATCAGAGTAATATCCGGACTGGTGAGCGATGAACAACGCAAGCTCCATCTTGCTGTACAAGTGAGTCCAATAGGCTTGCTGAAATTCGCGTGACGGAGCTACCGGAATATTAGCGGTAAACTGCAGCCGCATATTGCGGTTGACTAACCATTGCTCAAGGGCTGCGACAGAAAGCCTGCTGCCGACAGGCGCGCCCTTGATCGTCAGCTTTGCTCGGAAACCTTCGTCGTGCAGGCCGAAAGCAATGAATTCCGTCAGGGTCCGGGTATCTTCCTGTTCAATAGTGCGCCCACCCACCTGCATTGAGTAGAGGCTATGCACTTCAATTTTTTCAGAGTCCAGTGGTTCACCAAATGCACTATTGGTCCAATCGGAAAACGCACGCCTGACATGTTCCTGAAACGAGAAACAGGAATCAAAAACTGCCTGATATTCTGTATCGTAATTATTCTTAGAGTCTTCAAGCGCTATATAGCGACGCTGAATCTCATGAGTGGACTTCAGCAACCAGAGCGGCCAATCCAAGCGCCTCAGCGCATCAAAAACCCGCGTCAAACGGAGTTCTATATCACTGAGCAAAACAAACAGACTCTGATTTTCCTGTAGCCGCTCAGTTAACGGGCGTTCAGAGCGACCACGGTCATGCATCAATATCGAAAGTGTTTCAAGCTGACCTTGCAAATGAGCGCCGGCACTGAGTGAAAAAACACCTTGAGTGACTTTTGGATATTTGACCTGGGTATCAGACACGCCCAAACGAGAGAGGAGCTCTTTATGCAATTGAAGATTGCTCGCAAAAAATTCGAACCCTTTATCCGGGGTATGCAACACATAGTCGGTATTGTCATTGAGCAAATTCATCTGCGAATGCGTGCGCGCCGCATTGTCGAGAATGATACTGGGGCCGCGAGCAGTCAGATATTCCTGTTCCGGTACCACCACCGCGCGATAAACCCCATCGCCGCTGTCCATGCTTAACAGGTCTGAATATCGACTAGCCAGAGCCTCCCTGATACCCATCGTCATCACGGCAAGCGATAGTTCCGCTGCCAGCATCTGAGCGTAGGCTTTTTTAAATTCCTGCTGATTGGTCATCCCTGCCTGCCCAGAGGAATCTGTCGCCGGAGCCGCCCAATAGTTGTTCAGTTCCGAGCGAAGACTGGCCTCAAAAGACCCAAGGGTTGCGGTAACGACACTTTCAACATCGACAATACTGAAACCTGCCACCCTGAATTTATCACTGAAGGTATCCGGAAGGTAATAAACCCCATCGCCCTCGCCGCCCAAATAGTTTGGCACCGTGTTTGTGTCGAGGCAGTAGATCAACACATCTACAAGCGTTCCAGAAGGTCGCCGTTCAATCTGATAATCATCACTTATAACATTGACATACACCTTATCAAGGTCTACCGCTTTCTTACGTCGCTGCAATTCATTTTGCAAAGCCAGACGGGCAACGAAACGCACGGTCGGTATTTTATCGACGATAGAAGAGAGGTGTTTCTGCGCCTGAAGCGCCTTATCCCACTCCTCCGTCCAAGTGACTTTATCACCCTCAGAACCGAGCATTAAACTATTATATGTTTTTTGCATTTTACGCCTTTCCCGTCCAGATTCTCTGGCAGCGACATGCCACCTCAAGATTCAGCGCAAGATAGAGACCTTTGCAAAAAACAAGAAGAACAGCTGCATTTCAAGCTATATACATTGCAGCTTTTCTTAATATCATGAAAAACATGGCAACACGTTCAATTTCCAACATGCAACAACTTTAAATCAGGCCGATCGATTTCGCCTTGGCGACTGCTTGAGTTCTACGGGCGACACCGAGTTTCCCGTTGATTCTTCTTGCATGGGTTTTTACTGTATGTAGCGAAATATACAGTTGCTCGGCAATTTGCTGATTTGATTCACCGCAGGCAATCAAGCTCAACACTTCAAGTTCCCTACGGCTGAGTATCGACTCATCCGCCGAATCAACTCGTGAAGTTGCCTGCGGTATCATCGGGGCTACTATGGGGTGTTCCTGACGCAGCCGCCACTCACGCAAGGCCTGATGCAACTGACAGCGTTCCACCAGAACTTGCGCTTGCTGGAAGGCGTGCTGCGCCAGTGATACATCGCCACTCGATGTGGCGAGTTGCGCGATGACCAGGTGTAATTCGGTTTGCAGATTCAGCATGCCCCTGGCCTGCGCCTGTTTCAACGACTGCTCGATCTGCGACAGGCAGTCGTTGTTCGCGTGTAACTTCACACTGGCACAGGCCAGCAAATACTCGATACGGTCAATAAGTTCCAGTGTCGCGGGGGGCGCCTGAAGGGCCTGCGGTCCACGGTAATGACGCAGCAGCCGTGTCAACGTCTCGTGCGCCAACTCAGCCCGCCCTTGTTGCAGCCAGAACTGACTGCTGACCTGTAACAGCACACCGCGATAAACCGAATCCGGAATCTGCCTTTGTTGCATCACTCGTTCCGCCTCACGCAGTCGCTCGAACGCCAGTGCATAATCGCTGCGGTTGGCCGCTAGCTGCGCCTGCCCCAGATAGCCGTATAGCACGCGTTTGTCCTGGCTGCTCAGGCAGGCTTCCCGGCCAGACTCAAACAACGCTTCAGCCGCCTCATCCTGTCCCATGCACAATGCCAATCGACCGCGACGCAGAGCGATGCGCCCGAGCAGTGGTACCGGCCGCTGCGCGCGCTGGCAGAGTAATAGTTCGACACCGGCGAGCAGACGATCGGCGCGAGCCGGGGCGCCACGCTGCTCCAGCAGTTGCGCATGATCGAGCTCCAGCAGGCCCTCGAACAGCAACGATCCTTGTGCCCGCGCCAGACACAGCGCCACGCGGCTGATAGCGTGAGCCTGTTCCAGTTCGCCACATAGCAACGCCTGTTGGGTCTGCGCCGACAAACACAGCAAGCGCGCCGGCCAGGCGTCGACGGCAAGCTCCGCCAATGCTTGCTGGAAGTGTTCGCGTGCCGGCGCCATTTGCCCTTGTAAATGCAACAGCCAACCCTGTTGCGCCTGCCAGCGCGCGATCAACTGCCGCTCCTGCTGTGCCGAGGGTTGCGGCAGGAACCGCCGCAGATGCGCCATGCACTGCGCCGCTTGTTCGAAACGTCCGGCAAACAACAGTGCAGCCGTCATCAACCCGACCAGTTGCGGAGTCGCCAGTGTCAGCTCTTCACCGCGCAACTCATGCAGGCGCAACATCAACACGACCGTCTGCTCCTCAAACAGATCCTCGAAACTGAAGTTCTGCAAAAGGCTGACCGCTGCTTCGTATTCTTCGGCCAGCAATGCGTGTTCAAAAGCGCTGCGCCAATCCTGCACCGAGGTAAACCATTGGCAGGCCCGACGATGCCATGAGCGCCCAGCCGGCCAGTGTTCCTCGCGCATGACCTGCGCCAGCGGTGGAAAAATCTGCAGCCACTCGCCCGACTCACGCAACGGTTCGATAAAACAACCGCGCGATTGCAGCTCGCGCAAGTAATGCCCGCCCTCGCCAGCCCCAAACAAGTGTTCGCAAAGATCAACGTTGAACTGTGGCATATGCGCGAGCACCCGCCATGCCTCGGCCAACTCCGGCGAGAGATTGGCGAACAGTTCGTGTTGCAGATAATCGGGCAGCGTGTCGACGCGTTGCTGTGGCGGGTTGCCTTGCGCCCAGTCGCACTTTTGCAGCAGCGCCATGCGCACGCCAGCACACCAGCCGCCGGTGCGCTGGACGATACGCCCGGCGACATGCACCGCCTGATCAGGCGACAAGTGCCTGAGCGCCTGAGCAATCTCTGCCTGCGTGAGCGCCAGCGTCGCGCTTTCGCATTCAAACAATTCGCCGTCGAGCAGCAGACGCGGCCAATTACAGTGAGGACGCCGGCGGGTGCCGATCCACCAGGTCAACGCCGGATGACTTAACCCCAACAAGCGATCAAGCAGCGCATCCAGCGCCGGATCGGGCTGACGGCAATAATCGTCGAGCACCAACCAGGTCGGCTGCGCGCAACGCGCCAACGCCATGGACAGCGTCGTTTCGTCACTGTCGGCCAGCCCAAGCAAATGCGCCAGACGCCGACAACACTCACGGACAGTCAACGCGCCCCCTGCCAGGGGCAGCCAGTGCACCACGCAATGTGCAGGCGCCTGCAGCATGCACTCTGTGAGCAGCGCACTTTTACCGCTGCCAGCGGGGGCGCAGAGCAACTTGACCCGCGCCAGCGACTCCAGCAACGGTGCGCTCAGTCGCGGGCGCGGCTGGTGATGGGAAGACAGCCGGGGCAAAAATCCCGGACGATCCAGACACGCAGTCATAGCGGTCATCACAGTGGGCCTTTTTATAGTTATGCGGCAACCCTAGACCTCTCCCGAGTACTTGTTGATGAATATTCAGCACGCTGATCGAGACCCATAAAAAAGGCGACCATGCGGTCGCCTTTTGTTCAGCCTATGTATCGAAAGCGTTACCGCACGCCCTCTGCCCGCAGGGCCGACGGCGTGTAATCGGCAGCCTTGGCTTCGAAGCCGAATTCGAAACTGTGCTTCTCTTCGTTCTTCATGCCCAGGGCAATGTAGCGGCCGGCGATGATGTCGTAGAGCGCTTCGAGGGTGTAGGCCTGAGCCTGGTGATCGTAGTAGTACTGCGCGTGGCCTTCAGCGACACGCCACAGTTGCCCGCGACCGTCATAGTGGTCGGCGAGCGCCACTTGCCAGCTGTCCTCGTCGATGTACATGTGGCGCTTGGCGTAGATGTGCCGCTCGTTTGGCTTGACCGTGCCGATCACCTCCCAGACCCGGTGCAATTCGTAACGGGTCAGGTCCTGGTTGATGTGGCCGGCCTTGACGATGTCGTCGTACTTGAGCTTCGGCGAATCGAGTTTGTAGCTGTTGTACGGAATGTACATTTCTTTCTTGCCGACCAGTTTCCAGTCGTAGCGATCCGGGGCGCCGGAGAACATGTCGAAGTTGTCCGAGGTACGCAGGCCATCGGCTGCGGTGCCCGGCCCGTCATAGGCCACTTGCGGGGCACGGCGAACGCGGCGCTGACCGGCGTTGTAGATCCACGCCAGACGCGGTTCCTTCACCTGATCAAGCGTTTCGTGCACCAGCAGCACGTTGCCGGCCAGGCGCGCCGGGGCCGTTACCGACTGCTTGAAGAAGGTCAGCACGTTGGCGGCTTTTTCCGGATCGATATCCTTCATCAGTTGCGGCACGGCGATCTCTTCTTCGAAGCGGATCGGCGTGTAGCTGCCGTTGGTCTGCGGCGTGACCTGAGTGATGATCCGGCGCAGATTGCCGCCGTGGTAACGAGTGATGTGGTTCCACAACACTTCGACGCCGTTCTTCGGAATCGGGAAAGCGTAATAGCGATTACCGGTGAAATTGGCCAGACCGTTGCCGTCGTTGATGCTGGTGACATTGAGCGCGCTGCGCTTGGCCGACTCATAGATTTCCGGCGGCACGGCGACGGTACGGTGGGTCGGATAGACCGGGATCTTGTAGGTTTGCGGGTAGCGTTTGAACATCGCGACCTGGCCGTCGGAGAGTTTGCTTTTGTACTGGTCGACGTTGGCTGCGGTGATGGTGAACAACGGTTTTTCACTGGCGAACGGGTCGGCAAGGAAGCCTTTGCTGTCCACCGCCCCGGCGTTTTTCGGGATGCCGCCGGTCCAGGCCGGAATCGAGCCATCGGCGTTGCCGGCCTTCTCGGCGCCGAGCGGGGTCAAGCTGGTGCCAAGTTTGTTCGCCTCATCCGGCGACACCGCCGCCATCACGTTGGCCGTCAGCAGACTCAGGGCCAGCACACCGCTTTGCAGAATCATTTTGCGCATTGCTTTCATCCTTCTCGGGCAGATCAGAAGTTCACGCCGAAGCTCAGGGCCACGAAGTCACGGTCTTCGAGGACGTTGTAATCGCCGCCGAAAAAGTCGGTGTAGCTGAGGCTCGCGGTGTAGGTGTTGCGGTAGTCGGCATCGACGCCGACGCTGATCGCTTTCGCACCTTCGTTGAACAAGCCGTTGGGGCCGTAACCGGCGACGTCGTGCGACCACGACAGGTTGGGTTTGAGATTGATGCCGCCGATCACGTTGGCGTAGTCGAGGATGGCCCGGGCGCGGTAGCCCCATGAGGTCGAGGTGACGAAGCCGTCGGTATCGCCGCCGAAACCGTACTGGCCGTACACCGAATCGCGGCCATAACGCAGCTTGCTCCGTGACTCCAGACCGCCGACCCGCACCACCGCCGCTTCACCGACAACGGTCAGCCGTTCGGCGCCCAGGACCTGATCGAAAAAGTGCGTGAGGGTGCTCTGAATCTGCGTGACTTCTTTGCGCCGGTAACCCTTGTTGTCAGCGCCGGGCGACGTCGAGAGTGGCGAAGCGGTGCCGCCGGCAATCGGGTTGAGCAACGCCAGGGTCAGGTCGTTGGTGCTGACCTGCACCGGGGCGTTTGGCCGGTAGCTGATCTCGCCTGTCCACGCGGTGCCGGTGGGCAGCGTGGTGGAGAAACTCGCGCCGTACAGGCGAATGTCTTCCGGGTATTCGAGGTAATACTGGCCACGCCCGAGCATCACGCTCTGCGCCAGTCCCGAACCGCTGCCGGGTGCCAGTCTGTTGGCAATGCCGACCATGCCCGGCAAGGCCGCCAGTGTCGAAAGCCCTGCCGTGGTGGTGCCCACCGTCGGTGTGCGGCTGTGGTAATTCATGAAATAGAGACCGTACTCGGTGTCGTCACCGAGCCAGCGCAACGCCGTACCCCACTGCCCGGAATCCCGCGCATCGCGATCGCCACCACGGGGAATCACCACGCCTTCGCGGGTCACTTGAATGCCTTGGCCAAAAGCTGTGGTCAACGGCACCAACGGCGCAATCGCCGGGCTGCCGACGGTGTAGCCGCTGTTGCAACCGTCCGCCGCCACATCGACGCCGAAGAACGTACCGCAGTTGTCGAGAACGGTCTGATCCCACTCCAGTTGATAGAAGCCTTCGACGGTCAACTGGTCGGTCAGGCCTTGCGAGGCGAACAGCATGTTGACCGGAATCAGCCCTTCCTTGATCTCTGCGCCGGGGCGCCGGAACGCCGACACGTCGATCGGGTTGATGCTGTTGATCGAGTTGCCGATGAAAGTACTTTCACCCCAGCTCACCACTTGCTTGCCAGCGCGCACCGTGCCCGGCAGATCGGCGATGGAATAGTTGTGATAAACGAATGCATCGAGAATCTGCGCGCCGGACGACTTGGCGCCTTCCTTGCGGCCCTTGTCGCTGATCTGTTTGAACTCGCGGTCTTCGTCCTTGAGCTCGAAGTCGTACCAATACTTGCCGCGCACGAACACACCGGTGTCGCCGTACTTCAGTTCGAGATCGTGAATGCCTTTGACGATTTTCGAGAAAGTCTCGCCTTTCTTGAAGTTCAGGCGCCCGTCATCACCGGTCGAGGATTGCCCGGTACCACCGTTGACCGTGCCAACCAGCGACTTGTCGGCATCACGCATGCCCCAACTCGCACCGACCGACAGCGACGAATCGAACGTGCCCTCGATTTCGCCGATGTTGAACGAAACCGCTTGCGCCTGGGCGCAGCAACCCAGAGCCACCGCAGCGGCCAGCGCTTGCGGTGTGAAGATGGCGCGCATTGTTGTTTTTGTCATGCGTCTTCCCCGGTGAGTGACAGAAGGCCCCACCCTACTGCCGCCACCACCGGACGATAAGCGCACCAAGGAGGTATTCACGCTGTCGCTCGAAAGGATGAATGCCCGCACAGCACGGGGCTTTGCGCGATCCATGAGTGAGCTGGATGGACGATCATCAGCGCAGCGCATGGTGCATGCCGGGACACAGCGACTGTTGCATGCTCCGCAACAGTGCATGTCTGGAATCGCTATTTTTCCTACAGGCCGAAGTGCTTATTCTGAGCGGGCTTTCACGGGATACGCCGAAAAGCGCCGAAGCACTGGCCATGAGCAACTCTGGCCATTGCTGACAGATTTCAGATGAATCGACGTGTTCGGTTTATCGCCCCGGTGTTCACTGACGTTGATTTGTAGCTCCTTGATCCAACGTCTTACCTTGGCCGCTGCGTTTGCAGCGGCCTTTTTTATGGTTCTTCACGGATTACCGGGAAAGACGCTCTTGATTTTCATGAAAAAGAATTCGCTATCCCGGTAACCGTACGCCATCCGTTTGATAACCTTTATTCGATTGTTTATGCCTTCCAACTGCCCCGTGTGCATCGGCCAGCGAACCCGGCTGACGATTCCCCGCCAGTAACCCTTTAGCCGTTTGGCGAACAGGATCAGAGCCGGTATCGCGCTTTCATGAGCGTGGCGCAGCCATTGCTTCCAGGCTGATCTCCAGCCCCAGGCGGTACTTGGCGTCCACAGCGTTTTGAGTTCAGCTTTCATCAAGTAGACCGTCATCAACGCTTGGTTGGCCGCCAGCAAATCC